>JBFFSC010000063.1:0-9627 GCA_041572615.1 Sulfurimonadaceae bacterium | reverse complement strand
TTTCTCTGACGGAGTTTCTGTATGACAGGCTTGATGAAGGTTAAGGTCCCCATAGAGATCAGAGCGACCTCTTCAGGCCTGAACCTGTTTATCAATTCGTCATATACCTTTTTATAATCGCTGAGGTAGTTCTCATATTCGACAATAGGGTGAAAGTGAAAACCGACGATGACACCCTTATCTGCCAGAGCACGGGCTGAGTTGATACGTTTATCAAGTGAAGCGGCTAGGTGCTCCTCATTTTCGATGATGACAGGAGTATTGAGCGACCAGGTACAGATGATGTTCCTGGGTACCTCGTTTTCGAGAAAATATTTGATATTGTCAGACTTGGTCTTAAACTCCAGGATGACATTTGCATTGCGCCGGGCAAAATCAAAGAGGGCATCCAGGACACCTTCCTTGTTGCCCCACATCAAGGAGTCAGAAGACTGTCCTGTCCCGATGTGATAGCTACGGTTTGGATCGAGTTTCAGGGATTCCAGTTTCTGTCTAAAGGTACTGTCAAAGGTGATCTTGTCCTGTTTATAAAAGGATTGTATCGTACAGTAGGAACAGTCAAATCCGCAGCTCTCTACCGCATCCAGGGTCATAAGATTGCAACATCGTGTATCTTCCGAAGCCACCGGACACATCCCGAGGCCAAACCCCTCTTTTTCCTTGGTGACAAACTTGAACTTCTGCTCCGACCTCAGGACATTTGGATCAAAGCCTTCATAGGAGTTGGGTCGGTTCTTGAGTTGTTCATAGGCTTTTGTGATGCGCTGCAGGATCACTTTCGCATGCATATGATCCGGCCAGATCTCTATGATGTCCTTTTCACCCCACATCTCCAGGTCATTGGCCATCTCGATGATGAGACGCAGCTGCTGAAAAGAGAACCTGTGCTCATAAGCCTTTGTCTTGATGAAGGCCTGTTGTTCGGGTCGCAGTTTGTAAAAGTAGGTAGATTTTATTGCGGTTTTGAATTTTTCGTCATAGCTTTTCATAGGCGCAATTATAGCAAGTTTGCTAGGTTCTAAAAGAGGTCGTATATCTTTATGTTGAACCTGAACGCGATCATATTGCCATTGCTGAAAAGATCGACTTTGAAATACTTGTGTTTATAGTAGAGCATCGGCAGAATAAAGGCGCTGGTATCATCGCTTCCCTGCACACACTCTTCGGACTTCAAGAGGCCATCAAAGCAGTAGCCCTCCTGATAGCCTCCGCTTAGATGTATTCCGAACGTGTCATCATACAGGTCGAAAAGATATCCTGCTGCATACACATCAACGTCCCTGCCTCTGGAATTTATAAAGTGATTATAGGTCAATGAGTATCTGTCTGAGTATATATACTCTAGTCCATAGGCCTTGTGGGTATCGTTGTATTTTTCACCCGTGGTTTCGTTATTTGTCCAATGAAAGGAGAGGATATAGGCCGTCAAAAAGAGTTCATGCGGATCTTTCTCTGCTTGCGTAAGGGCATTGTCAGGGTCATCAGCTTTGGCAATGTTAAGGAGTAAAAAAAATAAGAGCAGTAATCCGGATAGTTTCATAGAACAATTATAGCCGAAAAGTTTAATCCAGGTTCAGGCGATAAAGGTTCTAATAGAGTTTTCCAAAGAGATCTATATGGGTCAGATAGAGCCGGAGGTCGAACTCAAGCTGGTGATAGGATGGCTCCATATGTTGACAGAGTTTATAAAAGGCTTTGTTGTGTTCTTTCTCTTTGAAATGTGCGAGTTCATGCACGACGATCATAGAGAGGAAAGCTTCGGGAACACTCTTGAACATCGAAGCAATACGGATCTCATTTTTGGCTTTGAGTTTTGCTCCCTGTACCCTGGAGACAAAACGGTGTGTGCCCAGAGCGTTGTGGATGACATGGATCTTTCCGTCGTAAAGGACCTTGCTCAAGGGAGGTGCCTTTTTCATGTGTGCTTCTTTATAGGAAGTGACATAGGCAAAGAGCGCCTTGTCCGTTTTTATCTCATGTGCATCGGGGTATTTGGAAAGAATATATTCAGTGAGCATCTGTTTTTCAATAAGTGTCTGCACCTGCTTTTGTGTTTCGGGAGGATAGTGACTGAGATATTTTAGCGCTTTCATCGGGCTAATTATAATCTAAAAAGATCTTTCATCAAACTTTTTGGCTTTAATAACTATACTAAGAAAATTTTTTTGCAAGGATTTTTCGTTTGGCCAAGACAATAACTATCATCGATACCTTTGGATTTCTTTTCCGCAGTTTCTTCGCACTGCCTCCGTTAAAAAACAAAGAAGGCTTTCCCACGGGGCTTCTGACAGGTTTTATAAATTTCATCTCAAGCATTGAAAAAGAGCACAATACTGATTATATAGTCTTTGCCCTGGACATGAAAGGCCCGACATTCAGAAATGAGATCGATCCCGAATATAAAGCCCACCGTCCATCGCCGCCGGAAGATTTGATGGCACAGCTGCCTATTGCCGTGGAGTGGGTCGAGAAGATGGGGTTCGCTACGATATGCAAAGAGGGATACGAAGCGGATGACATGATCGCTTCTGTCGCGAAACTTGCAAAAGAGCAGGGCATGAATGTCCGTATTGTCTCCCATGACAAGGACCTGTATCAGATGATCGATGACGGCAAGGTGGTCGTGGTCGATGCGATCAAGCGAAAAGAGATAGACGAGGCGGCCTGTATTGATAAATACGGTATTCGTCCGGATCAGTTTACAGATTATCAATCCCTTCTGGGCGACAGCGCGGATAATGTACCGGGGGTCAAAGGTGTCGGTAAAGTAACCGCACAGAAGCTTCTGAACGAGTTTGACACGCTTCAGGGCATTTATGATCATATCGATGAGGTCAAACCTGCCGGTGTCCAAAAAAAGCTCAAGACTTTTGAAGAGGACGCCTGGCGGTCACAGAAACTTGTGACATTGGTCGATGATGTCTTTGATGAACTTGACTTTTCTCGGTTTGTTCTGACCTACGAGAACCCTTTTTTAGGCATTGTCGATGATCTGCACAAGTATGAGCTAAACGGCATTCTTCGACAGCTTAAAGCAAAGGGGATGATCGCCGAGATACAGCCTTCCAAGAAAGAAGAAAAGGCTGAAATTCCAAAGCAGGCATTTGAGTATGTATTGCTTGACAGTGAAGCAAAACTTTTTGATGTCATCAAGAGTATCCCCAAAGAGAGTGTCGTCGCTTTGGATACAGAGACGACGGGTCTGGAGTCGACAAAAGACTCTCTGGTCGGGTTCAGTTTTGCCTTTGACGATAAGACGGGGTATTATGTTCCTTTGGCCCATGCATACCTGGGTGTCGGTGATCAGATCTCAAAAGAGATCGGCGTACGGGCCTTACGCGAACTGTTGGATTTTAAGATCATCGGGCACAACCTGAAGTTTGATCTGAAATTCATCTGTCCCTATCTGGGTATCAAAGCGTATCAGCCTTATGCAGATTCCATGCTTCTGGCCTGGTTGGTAAACTCTGAAAAACCCGTAGGCCTGGACAAGCTAAGCGAACTCTATTTCAATCATAAGATGATCTCTTTTAAAGATACGGTAAAAAAAGGCGAGAACTTCTCTTCTGTCGCCCTTGAAGAGGCAGCGGATTATGCCGCAGAAGATGCCTTGATCACGTATAAACTCTATTACAAGCTTATTGAGCAGCTCAAGCTCCAAGGGGCCCAACACCTGATTGATGAGGCCAAGGAGGTCGAATTTCCTTTTATTCAGACACTTATCGAGATGGAAGAGGAGGGGATTAAGGTCGATACCGATTTCCTTCAAAGTTTCAAGTCTGAGACAGAAGTGCTTCTGGATACATTGCGCCAAAAGATCTACGATCTCGCAGGCGGAGAGTTTAACATCAATTCCACTAAACAGCTTGGTGTCGTTCTGTTTGAGACCTTGGGACTGCCTGTGGGCAAAAAGACAAAGACAGGGTATTCTACAGATGAAAAGGTGCTTAATGGATTGTATGATGCGCATGAGATCATCCCGGCACTTTTGGAATACAGGGAGGTCTTCAAGCTCTATTCGACCTATATTGACCCTCTCTTGGCCTTGGGGCTTGAGAACGAGGACAGACGTGTACATACCTCCTTCTTGCAGACGGGAACAGCAACGGGACGTTTGAGTTCAAAGAATCCGAATCTCCAAAACATCCCGGTTCGTTCACCGATGGGAGCAAAGATACGCAAGGCCTTTGTCGCATCGGAAGGGAAAGCCCTTATCGGTATCGATTATTCACAGATCGAGTTACGTCTTTTGGCGCACTTTTCACAAGATCCGACACTACTGGATGCCTTCGCCCATGACAAAGATATCCACCGTCAGACGGCGGCAGCGATTTTTGGAGAAGAAGAGGCCAACAGCAAACGGAATATCGCCAAGATCGTCAATTTCGGACTGCTTTATGGAATGGGTCCTAAAAAACTATCCGGTGATGTCGGTGTCAGCACGAAAGAGGCCAAAGAGATCATTGAAGCCTACTTTGAGAAGTTCCCGACTATCAAGACATTTCTTCGCAGCGTTGCGGACAAAGCCAAAGAGGTGGGGCATGTCGAGACACTTCTGGGGCGCAGGCGTTACTTCAACTTTGAAAGTGCACCGCCGATGATGAAGGCTGCCTATGAAAGGGAGTCTGTCAATACGGTTTTTCAAGGCTCGGCTGCTGATCTGATCAAGCTTTCGATGAATAAGATATCAAATGTGATAAAAAAAGAACATTTACATGCAAGAATGTTGTTGCAGATACATGATGAACTGATATTCGAAGTGAATGCAGATGAAGCGGAGGCCCTGGCTGAAAGGTTCAAGACGATCATGGAAGGTATCTACACGCTCAATGTCCCTTTACGCTCATCAGTCAATATAGGGAGCAATTGGAGTGAACTTAAGTAATACCATTGAAATATGGTGTTTATTTTTTGAAGTATATAACGTTTGCTTAACATTAGCAGGCTAAAATATACCAATAATTATAATAAGTGAGATGAATATGAAACAAGTATGGAACTTTTTATCGTCAATGCGTTTGACAGCGCTGCTACTAACAATTTTTGCCGTTGCCATCGGTGTGGCAACCTTTATAGAGAGTGATTTTAGTACACAGACAGCACAGGCAGAGGTCTACAGTGCACGATGGTTTGAGGTATTACTGGGTCTATTGGCCGTGAACCTGTTGACATCAATGATAAGACACTCAATGTTCAATCAGAAAAAATGGAATATCGTCCTTTTTCACGGTTCGTTTTTAGTCATCCTTGTAGGTGCCATCATTACACGTTTTGTCGGATATGAAGGAAGCATGCATATTCGTGAAGGCGAGATCGAGAACCGTATTACCTCACGTGAGACCTATGTCCGTGCACTTTTTGAGAAAGACCAAAAAAAGCATGAATATAAAAAGATGGTACTGCTTTCAGAGTTGAGTGAAAACCATCTGGATGAGGATATCCAGGTCCAGGGTGAGACGGTCACGCTACGCTTGAAAGAATATATTCCCAATGCAGTCTATGAACTGGTCGAAGACAAAGTAAACGGCAAGACTATCCTTGAATTCATGATCACCGTCGATAATCAGCCTCAACAGATCAAGCTGAAGGAGGGCTCGTTCTTTGAAGCGAGTGATCTTATCTTGAACTTCGGTGCAGAGGTTAACTCCCCAAAACCGATCGTCAATATCACCTTTGAAGATGGGCATCTCCATATGTCGCATAGTCTTGATTTTACGACCCTGGACATGGCAACGCGTACCGGTGATACACTCAAAGCCAGTGAAAAGAGTGAGTTGAAGACACGTACACTCTACCAGAGTGCAGGGACAAACTTTGTCATGAGAAATGTGCATCCTTCTGTCAGCGAGAAGCTTGTCTCCAAAAAAGTCAAAGGAAGCCGAAACCGTCTTCAAGATGCGTTGAGAATGGAAGTTCTTTACAAGGGTGAGAGTAAAGAGGTGACGATCATCGGCAGTTCAGGAGCCGTCGGTTTTGAGAAAACAGTCGAATTTGACGGGATGAAGGTAGAGCTTTCTTACGGTGCAGTGATCAAACGACTTCCATTTTCGCTAAAACTTGTCGACTTTCAGCTGGAACGCTATCCGGGGTCGATGAGTCCGGCTTCGTACGCGAGTGAAGTCATTTTGATCGATAAGGAAGAGAACATCAATATGCCATACAGAATCTATATGAACCATATCCTTGACCATCGCAATTTCAGGTTCTTTCAGTCCTCTTATGACAGAGACGAGCAGGGAACGATCCTTTCGGTAAACAATGACCCGGGTACACTTCCGACCTATATCGGTTATACGATGTTGGCCATCGGTATGTTTGCTTCGTTTTTCATGCCTAACGGCCGGTTCAGAAAGCTGGTCAAAAAAGGACGGGAATATGCGAACAAGCGTGACGGAATCACCGGTATGATGCTGGCTATTGCCCTTGTGTTTACAGCGCAATATGAGTTGAAAGCCCAAGAACCTGCTGACGATATTATCAAGACGATCACCTCATTTGACAAAGTACACGCTGAAAACTTCGGGCGTTTGATCACTCAGGACAGTTCAGGGCGTATGAAGCCGCTCAATACTCTCAATACGGAGATTGTCAATAAGGTCCATGGCGGCCGCATCGCGGATATGAGTGCTGATCAGATGGTACTTGGGATGATGGTCCGTCCTGATGCATGGCGTGAGATCAACCTGATCAAGACAAAGAACGAAGAGATCAACAAGATCCTGGGTAACAACCCTAAAAGCAAATATGCATCTTTTTCCCAGTTCCTGGAATCGCCGGATACACTTCAAGGCTACAAACTCCAGGAGTATGTAGAGAATGCGGCACAAAAGGCACCATCGGAACGAAACAAGTTTGACAAGGCTGTTTTAAAAGTCGATGAGCGCTTTAATATTGTCTATATGGTGTTTACAGGTTCCATCTTTAAACTTTTTGCCAAGCCGAATCATGAGAATAATAAATGGTTTGCTACGATTGAAGCCCTGCAGACCTTTTCACCGGAAGAGAGTCTACAGGTACGTGAGGCAGCCGTTTCCTATTTTGTAGGCATCGAGTCAGCGCTTAAAACAGGTGACTGGAGCAGTGCAGATAAAGGAATCGCCAAGATCGCCGAGTATCAGAAGAAATATGGTGCAGAAGTCTATCCGAGTGAGGAAAAGATAGCCGCTGAGATCTTTTATAACAAATACAATATCTTTGAAGAACTGATGCCTTTTTATCTTGTGATGGGACTTGTCTTATTAGTGTTGAGTTTTGTCAAGATCATTCAGCCAAGGTTTAAACTGCAGTGGTTTTCAAAGTCTGCAATGATTATCTTGATCGTTCTTTTTGTCTTCCATACGATAGGGCTAATCATCCGCTGGTATATCTCAGGGCATGCTCCATGGTCAAACGGTTATGAATCGATGATCTATATTGCCTGGGCGACAGTACTTGCCGGCTTTATCTTTTCACGTAATTCGGCGATCACACTTGCTGCAACAGGTGTCCTTTCGGGGCTTATCCTTTTTGTAGCGCATCTGAACTGGCTTGATCCGCAGGTAACCAACCTTGTACCAGTCTTGCAGTCTTACTGGCTCTCTATCCATGTCTCGATGATTACGGCAAGTTACGGTTTCCTGGCCCTGGGTGCCTTGCTTGGTTTTATCGCCTTGATCCTCTTCGCACTTAGAAACAAAAAGAACGAAGGACGTATCAACCTCTCTATCCTGGAGTTGAACGCGATCAACGAGATGAGCCTTATTGTCGGTCTTGTACTGCTTACTGTCGGTAACTTCCTTGGTGGTGTCTGGGCAAATGAGTCATGGGGACGTTACTGGGGCTGGGATCCGAAAGAGACCTGGGCATTGGTGAGTATCCTGCTATATGCTGTCGTTATCCATTTGAGATTTATCAAGGCGGTCTACACACCGTTTATCTTTGCGGTCATATCGCTTCTCGTCTTTTCATCGATCGTGATGACCTACTTCGGCGTTAACTACTACCTTGCAGGTATGCACTCGTATGCCAAAGGTGATCCGGTCCCGGTACCTGATTTCGTGCCATGGACCTATGCGACGATCTTCCTTCTGATCGCAATCGCTTCACGTAACCGTCAAATCGAAAAAGCTTAAATAACAGCCTTTTTAGAGGCTGTTTTCAAGATGGAATAGAATTTGTTTGTCCTTGAGTAAATTCACGTGTGAAGAGGGACAGCTTATGGACAATGATTTAGAGCATATATATACCAACATCTCGGCAATGATCATGAAGGGCATGGAATCTGCATGGTCAGAAGCTGTATTGGAAGTTGAACTGCACGCTTTGGCGATCAAGCTTTCAGGAGGCTATATCCACGGCCTTGGAACGGAACCTTTCTCGTTCAAGTTCTCAAAAGATGACAAGAAATCACTTATCGCTTTATTACTGGAGCTTCACCTTCAAACAAGCCAGGATGAGAAGAACCGTTGGAATACAATGAGTTATCATCTGCAAACGGATGGACGATACAAAGTCGATTTTATATGGGATCAGGAACTTGCTGACGATATTGAAAAGGTACGCGCGGCAAGTTAAGATATGTCAGAAGACATATGTTGTTCAGCTTGCTGTGTAACGATTCTTTTACACGAAGACTTTATACTTACACCATAATTTTTTTCTTATGGAGTATAAATGAAAATGAAGTATAAATCCTTGTTAGTAGGCATAAGCCTATTGACTGCCTCTACATCAGTGTTCGCAGGTTCTGATGAGTTTAAAATGTTCCCTATTTTTACTGATGACAATTGGAAAGCAAAGATGGAAGTGGCTGCAGTAGCGGGCCATATTGATTTTGAGCGTAAAGGGGTAAACAGTGGACCGATTTATGGTCTTGAACTCTCTTTCGAATGCCCTGTATTTACTATCCCCGGTGAAAACACGATAAGACAGCAACTTGAGTTGAGTCAGTATGATAAGAATGGTTTGCGTGTCACGATGATCGAGATGAACCCATATTATCATATCAACCTTTCAAACGATGTAGTATGGGGTTTTGGACCTGGTATTGGCGCAATGCATGCTGATCCTGATGGCAGTAAAGATCAGTGGATGTTCACTGTTCAAGTGGGTACAGGAGTTAAATATTATATCAATGACTTTTTTCTTGGAGCGGATCTGCGTTATCAGTGGACAGCAGAGAAAGATCTGGGATCGGGAAAAAAACAAGATCTCGACAATATGCGTTACCTGTTGAAGGCCGGTTACCGTTTTTAATTTTCATTAGCAGTGAAACAGCTTAAGAACATGATGTCGCTAATCGAAGCCTTTTCTGTGCATGACATTGATCACGAGCGGTAGGACATCATGACTTTTTGTTTTGCTGATGAAATCATCTGCCCCTAAAGACTCTGCTTCACGTTTGTTGTTCTCTCCTGTCATAGAGGAGTTTACGATAATAGGGACATTACTGGTCTGCGGGTTTTCTCTTAGCAGCCGCATCACTGTAAAACCTGACATCTCAGGCATCTCGATATCCGTGATGACCGCAGGGATGACCGTTTTATCCGGCATCTCGTTGATATAATCCATAAGCAGTCTGCCATTGTTGAAAATACGGTAACTGATATGAGATCTTTCAAGGATCTGGCGAAGGTGTTTTTGTGCTAC
>JBFFSC010000062.1:0-9661 GCA_041572615.1 Sulfurimonadaceae bacterium | reverse complement strand
TTGACAAACAGTGTAAAGATCAATCCGAATAAGACCACCAATACTTTCTTCTGTTCCCTGCTCAGCGTGGTAACGGAAAGGGTAGACTCCACTTCGACAGCTTTTAATCCCAGGCCAAGGACAAAACCAACGACAAGAAACATGACAAACACCAAGGGTGCGACCATCCACATCCATTGGACAAAAGCGATGCCTTCAAGACCCATCTCTTTCATCACCCCCAAAAGGATCAAATTGGGTGGCGTTCCTATTGGTGTCAAGATACCGCCTATACTTGCCCCATAAGCAATAGCCAGAGCAAATCGCAGCTTCAACCTTCTCTCATCCGTCAGAAAAAGTGCGATAGGAAGCAGAAGAAGTGTTGTCGTGGTATTTGAAAGGACAGAACTCAAAAGCCCGGACGTGATGATCAGGGCAAAGATTATCCCCTGAGCATGTTTTGGAAAAAGTGTCAGCATCTTGTTCGCGATCCATCGGTGCAGTCCCGTCTTCTCAACCGCTATGGCAAGAAGAAACCCTCCTAAAAAAAGGTAGATGATGGGGTTGGCATAGTTAGCTGTGACCTCCTTGGTCGTCAAAATACCCGAAGCCGGGAAAATAACAATCGGCAAGAGTGAGACCACGGCCAAGGGCAATCCTTCATTCGTCCATAAGGTGACCATCAAGACAATCGAAGCTACCAGTAAAGACTGCTGCATGGTAAAAAACACTATCATAACCGCAAAAGATATAAGAGCGAGACTCAAAGCCACTACTGTCTTTTTTGTCTGCTGCCTGAGTTCATCGGACATTACTCGACTCCTCTTTTAGTCTCACCACATTGTGCCCTCACTTGTTTAAAATCAAGCTAAAAAGAGCTGTGCATAAGGAGGAAGTCGCTATACTTTTTCCCATTAAAAGGATTCTGACACGCATGGCAAAAACACAAAAAAAGTTCTTTACGACCAATACGATGGTTATCATCGGTATCATCCTGGGCATTCTCTTTGGCATGTTCCTGCCTGAATATGCCCTCAAGCAAGAAGTGCTGGGAAAAGCTTTCGTCGGCTTTTTAAAGATGCTGGTCGTACCTTTGGTTTTTGCCTCCATCTATGTGGCCATTGCCGGTCTTGGATCACTTGAACAACTGAAGCAGATCGGTCTGAAGACCATCAGTCTCTACCTTTTGACCACCGCGCTTTCCGTGCTTCTTGCCATTGTCGCCATCAATGCTTTCCCTATCGGTGAAATGGTCTCTTCCGATGGACTTGACTATACCAAAGCAGACGAGATAGCACCCTTCTCTCTACAGGCGATGTTGTTAAGTTTTATACCGACTAATATCTTTCATGCTCTCTCGGGCGGTAACATGATGCAGGTCATCGTCTTTGCGATCTTTTTAAGTATTGCCAGCCTCTATCTTAAACAAGAGCACCAGGACTCGATGCTTAACTTTTTTACCGCGATCAGCAGCGCTATGTTAAAAATAGCCGAATGGATCGTCGCACTGACACCCCTGGGTGTCTTCTCGCTGATCAGCTATATCGTTGCCGACCAGGGGATCGAAGTCATCATCGGACTATGGCAATATATCGTTCTTGTCCTGGGTGTACTTCTTTTTCACGGACTTGTCACCTTGCCTGCTGTGCTTGCCGTCTTTGCGAAGACAAACCCTTACCGCTACCTTGAACAGATCAAAGAGGTACCGCTTATGGCTTTTTCAACCGCATCGAGCGCAGCGACATTGCCAGTGAGCATGAAGGTCTCTCAAGAGAAAGGCGGAGTATCCCAGCAGAGTGCGGCATTTGTCTTGCCGCTGGGTGCGACAGTATCAATGGATGGTACAGCGGCCTATCTCAGTATCGCCGTCTTATATATTGCGAACCTCTCCGGTACCGTGCTGAATATCGGAGACCAGCTGCTTTTAGGCGTCACTGTCGTAGCACTCAGTATCGGCGTTGCAGCCCTGCCTTCGGCATCACTGGTCATGATGGTCGTCATCCTGCAGCAGATCGGACTTCCGATAGAGTACCTTGCACTGATTGTCGCTGTAGACAGGATACTGGACATGGCACGCACCTCGCTCAATGTCACCTCTGATATGTGTGTGACAAAGATCGTCGATGAGCTCAACAAAAAGAAGATGCTATAAACTCAAAACTGTTCAAGATACTCAGCAATTTCTTTGATATCTTCTTCACTTAACGCGCGTACTTGCCCCTTCATCAATCCTTTCATTGCTCCGCCATACGTTCCGTTTTGATACCCTTTAAGCGCATTGATTGTCTTCTCCTTCTTCCACCCTGCAATGACCTTAGAGCGTTGCAATGCACTCACTTCACCCCAAGTCCCGTGACAAGCTTTACATCGTCTATAAGCTTCAGGGACTTCAGTAATATCCCCTTTCTGCAAAGGTGGGTCCGGTATTCCTTCAGGTTTAAATTCTCGTCTTTTTATCTGCTTATCAAATATATCTTCAAAACCATCTTTTTTTGAACGCAAACACTCCTCTCTCTCCTGCTTGATTTTTTCTTCTTTTGCACTATAAAAAGCGATAAGCTTTTTATCTACTTTTATATCCGGTACATAATCAAATGTTTTAGCTGACGAGATCATATTCATTCCTGTGACTTTCATACCGCTAATGCTTTCTATCCGTTTAATTGTCTTTACAACATCACCGGAAGAGCCTGAAAAATGCATCCCATCCATACAATGTGTTTTCTTAGACCCTAAACTATATCCGCCTAAATGAGTTACTTTAAACACAGGTACATTTCCAATGCCCTCAATATCCGCCTCTCCCCGACCGGAAGCATACACAACAGCTGATATAACAAGAGAAGAAGGTTTCTTTATCTTCCAGGTTGCGACATTTCTAGAACTTAAGAACAGGAGAACAGGTTGATCACTGTTTTCTAAACGCAACTCTATAGCTGAATCATTAGGTCTCGATCCCACCCCTACATACCATGCCTTGACATTCTTTCTAGCATAAGGTTCAAGTGCAGATTTCAGTTCATGATCGTTATAAACTTTTACTTTTTTCCCAATATGTAGCCCAAAGGTGACTGTATGCCAATTATTAATATACTCCACCTCAATTTTATGACGTCCTTTGGTAAACATGTACTCCATCGGCCGAGCATTGTTATTGATATTCATAACGATATAACCATCAATGATCACACGGACTTTAGCCCATGAAACATTTGGAGTGACCTCCATTAATGTATCCTCGTCAAAATCCTTATAACCAACCCAATAAGCCCCATAATTCTGCAAGTTTGTCCCTGCTGACGACAATCTAACGGCAATAGAATCTTCTATTTTAGTATCGATAATATCTCTTGGAAAATTAGTATCAATAGAAACCTGTTTATACGCATTAATTGGAATCTCACCTGTAGGATTCAAATACTTACCCCATGTTTCTTCTAAAGGGATAAGACCGCTATTCGTTAAGAATTGGTACAACTTTTTGTCATTTTTAATATTATAATTCTCTGCCATTAAGGCTTTATAGCGTTTAAAGTGGTATTTGAGTTCTTGATTACTCTGTACATTTTTCACATACATCGGATGCCCGTATTCCAATATCAAAAGCTTATGAAACAACGCTTCATCAGGCTCTGCTTCAGAGAGTTTTTTTAATACGCTTCCCCATTGTCTTCCTCCATACCCCTCACTGTTTTCCATCTGATCTTCAATATAGGTTGCATATCGTATTAAGATTTTTTTTCTCTGTTCTTCACTGACACAGCTTTGATATCTAGGAGAGTTCCCTACAAATTGATAAATCTGGCCTAATTCCAAAAGGTTAAGTGCTGCACGTGAGTCTCCAAACTGTTGCCAAATCATATCGGCCTGTTTATCCGCATTAATAATACGTTCACATTCGGAGGCATTGATGTTACGAGAGTGCGATGATGTAAAAAGTAGTGTAGATAATACAAAGGTGAAAAATATAGGCCGCAATTCAAGATCCTTGATTAAGATATGCGGCATTATAACACAAGCATGTGATAATATATTTTTATTTGTTAAATGTGTCTATAATATAGACGTTACTGATTGTCCTCTTGAGCCAACAGTTCCCTCACGACTTCACGGTCATCGAAGGGAAACTTCTTGTCATAGATGATCTGATAGGTCTCGTCACCTTTACCAAGAATCAATATGGCCTCATCACCTTCTCTGTCTGAGAGGGCCTGCGCTATTGCCTCTCTTCGGTTAGGGTTGATGACGACTTTCCCTTTTTCTTCTATCCCACTGACGATGTCGTCAATGATGGCATCGGGGTCCTCATGACGAGGATTGTCACTGGTCACATAGACTTTTTTTGCGAAACTCGAGGCGACACGACCCATGATCGGACGTTTACTCTTGTCTCTGTCACCACCTGCCCCAAAGACGACACGCAACTCTTTCTCTTTCAAAGAGTTGAGAATCTGTTGCATCCCATCGGGCGTGTGAGCAAAGTCGACGATCACGAGAGGATCCTCACTGACCTTCTCCATACGTCCGCTAACACCTGCAAAATTCTCTGTCACTTCCGCTATCTCAGGAATCGTGTGATCGGTAAGCAGGTGAACCGCAGCTACGGCAGCCGTCATATTGTAGAGATTGAAGAAGCCATATAGTTCTGTTGAAAAATTCTCTATCTCTTGAAAGTTCTGCATCACAGCAGAGATACCGTCATTCATCGTATAAGCGATGATGCGATAGGTTGCAGGGTTTTCTATTCCGTAAGAATTCGCATTTTTAAAATTGAACTGGGCCCGTGTTTCATCTTTATTGATAAGTTTCAGGCTATCGTCCGCAAAGAAACTGTTTTTGACAGCGATATACTCTTCTATGCTTTCATGATAGTCAAGATGGTCCTGCGTGATATTTGTCAATATTTTCAGCGCAAAAGGGATGCCTTCGATACGGCGTTGTGCGATGGCATGTGAACTCACTTCCATAATAAAGTATTCACATCCTGAACTGGCTGCCTGATAGATATGTCGGTAGGTATTGAGGACGGAAGGCGTCGTCAGGCTTTTGCCTTCGACCATCTCGTCATTCATATAAAAACCGCGCGTACCTTGCATCGCTACCTTATGACCAAGATCAAGCAGAATCGAATAGATAGCTGCTGCTGTCGTCGTCTTTCCGTTGGTACCGGTGATACCTATGATCTTGATATGATTGACACCGAAGAGAGGGGCAACCTCCTCGGCCTTGATAATAGAGTGTGCGCCATTTTCCTTGGCATTGTCTAAATATTTGCTGTTTTGTGTGGTAAGAACAAAGGCGGTTTCACTGTCACACTCCTGTGAGTTTTCACTCACATAGGTGTAAGGGGTATCGGGAAGTTTAATCTTCAATGAGTCTGCTTTCTGTCACTTCATCAGAGAGTCTTCTCAACTTTTCATCATTGGGATAGGTTTTTAATGCTGTCTCAAGATAAGATAGTCCCATCTCTATAAAATCATTATGGAAGAGGTGGTCAAGAAAATCGATGAAATCATCTTTTGCCGTGATGATGACACGTGTCGAGAACATGATATTCTCAAATGTCTTCTTGAAGTCACCTGTATCTTCTACCAGCAGTTTGAAATCACTGTACAGGATCCCGTCTTCACTCTCTAGTTTTGTGTTCAAAGGGTCTTGAAAGAGTTCACTCAAAGTCTCTACTGTTCCATCCATACTTTCGATGATCTCATTCATGATCTCATCGGCATCTTCGTTGTCTTCTTTTCGCAGTACTGCATAATAGTCAAAAAGAGCAGAAGCGGCCTCTTCACCGCTCATCGCCATCTCGGCCAAGATCGCTCCGTTATACGCTTCTTTGTTATCCGGGTCTTCTTTAAGCACCAGGGCATATGCCATCAATGCTTTTTTATACTCTTGTTTTGAAAAATTATCATTTGCTAATTGAAGGTTTTTGTTTAATTTAAAATTTCTCATATCGTCTCCTTCTCTGGCGTCAAGCGCCAACACCCTGCGGATCAAACCCTAAGAGAGTGGGTGCATCAAATTTTAAGCCTTAGAGTTCGTCTATTTTATTCTCCATACCTATTGGTACATTCACAACTATCAGTTCAGGGTGAATGTCCATACGCAGTTGACGCTCAACTCCGTATTTCAATGTACTCCCGCTGCTGGCACAGCCAACGCATGCTCCTGAGAGTTGCACATACACACCGCCGTTTTTGACAGCGATCAATGTGATGTCTCCACCATCAAGTGCGATTGAAGGACGTACCTTGTCAATCACAGCCGATACCGGAGCCATTAATTCTTCATCTGTAAAAGGGATCATATCTTTCCTTGCAAATTCTATCTAAAATAATATCAGTAAAATAGACAAATTCCACTTAATAAGCCATAAATCATCTCTGTGAAGATTTTTCTTAAGCTTAAAACAATCCCTAAATATCAATGAGCGCGTTGACATATTTTGTCGTTCTCATGCCAACGAGTATGTAATCAATATCGGCAGAATTTATCAATTCATTAAGTGCCGTTTTCTCTATCCTGTCTTCGATTACAAATCCGGAATGCTCCAGCATGCTCTTTGTCTGCTTGGCACACTCGTACATCACCATCTGCTCATAGGAGACAAAGAAATCCATCAACAATTTCGAGACATTCTCCCTTGTATAATCATCTTCGATCTTTACAAGCTCCTGACGTATATGGGGAATGATCTTGCCCATCAAAAAGTTTTGATACTCTCCAACCCATCCAAAACGGTGTTTATAATTATCAAGCTCACCGATCAGATTAAAAAGCGGCTCCGCCTTTACCTCTTCTAAAAAGCCCATCGTCTCGTTCAGGAGTGCAAAATAGTCCCCCGGTTCATCTGCCGAGGCCAAACGGAACATCAGGTTGTGCTTGGTGGCGTTTAAAGGCCTGTTAGCCAGGACTCTGAGACCATTTTCCTTGGCCCAGTGCGCACAGACCATCCCCTCTTGTTCAAGAAGGTTTATGGGCATTTGAATCGTTGAAAAATGGTGTCTCTCATTGCCTATCTCGTACGCTGCTTTTTCCGCCAGCGAGACCAGATCAAAATAGGGCAAAAAGTAGAGTGAACTCTCATTCAGTGAAAAAGAGTTCGAACTGATCCCGTAACTTCCGATACGTCCATCCTGAACTTCCTGTTCCAGCTGCATAAATGCGTCCAGGATCCGATCAAGTATGATCATCTGAGCTTCAGGACGGTCACTCTCCTCTTTGATAGTATGAAGCAGGTAATACTCGGGATTATGCAGCAGGTAACAGTCAAGACGCTGAAGTTTCAGACGCTCAAGCGACTTTGTCAGTTCTGCCTTGATAAAGCTGGGATGTATCGAGTGATAACATGTCTCATCGTACTTTACGATCTCCAGTGTTTCGATCATATCATCCTGCGCATTTTTAATCTCCTCAAGCAGAGGGCCTTGTATATACCCACATTTTGACACGATCTCAAGATCATCCGGTTTATGCCCTCCATAAAGCTCTTCCAGGGTCTTTGCAATCAAACGTTCAGCATCACCGTTCATATAGTTTGTCGAAGTATCAATAAGTCTAATACCCTCTTTGAGTGCCAGAGTTAATGCTGCTTCATGTTCAGGGTTGTCCAGACCTGTTCTGTATGTTCCAAATGCTAATTTGCTGTTCATAATAAATACCTGTAAAAATTTAAAGAAAGTATATCTGAAGAAGTTGAGGGCAAGCCCTCAGGAAGTGTTTAACCTAAAGATTAAACGAATTCAATGAATGCCATAGTTGTAGCATCACCGCGACGGATACGAGTACGTGTAATACGTGTATATCCACCGTTACGCTCTTTGTATGCAGGAGCGATTTCGTTTAGAAGCTTTTTAGTTGCTTCTTTGTCTTGCAATGCTGCAAAAACTGTACGGTGAGCATTTGCTTCACCAGTACGTGCTGCAGTCACAAGTTTTTCTGCGTAAGAGCGAAGTTCTTTCGCCTTAGCTACTGTTGTCTCAATCTTACCATTCTCGATTAGAGCAATAGTAAGGTTCTTAAGTAGCGCAGCTCTGTGTGAGCTTGTTCTACCTAATTTTCTATATCCATGACGGTGTCTCATCGTGAACCCTTTTTATTTATTCTGCTTCGATTTTCTTTTTAACCGCGCTAACAACTTCATCAGAAAGGTCAGCACCTACAGCAAATCCATATTCAGAAACTTTTTCAACGATCTCTTCGTATGATTTTTTACCTAGGTTTTTAACATTTTTAAGATCAGCTTCACTCATCATGACGATCTCACCGATAAACTTGACCGATGATCTGTCTAGACAGTTAAAACTACGTGCACTTAGACCTAAGTCTTCGATACGACCCATTAGTTTTTTGATCTCAGGTGTCTCATCTACACGCTCAACTGTTGTTGGAGCTGCTACAGAGATTTCTGAGTTAAAAACTGCCATCTGAGCATACATAACTTCAAGTGCATTTTTGAATGCATCTACCGGACCGATCTGTCCGTCAGTTACGATGTTCATGATGACTTTTTCAAAGTTCGGGTTGTCTTCAACCAAAACGTTATCAATGTCATAAGTCGCTTTACGTACCGGTGTAAAGTACGCATCTAGAGGGATATAACCCTCATCAAGTTCTTCACGGATATCTTCACTAGGAACATATCCAATACCTTGATAGATTTTAAGAGTAAATGTTAATGTCGCATCTTCATTAAGAGTTGCCAAGAATGCTTCAGGTGTAACAACTTCAACCTGGTCATTTGAAAGATCAGCACCTGTGATCTCTTTCGGACCGGTGAACGTATAATTAACTTCAGCACTTGTTTCATCGTTTGTCAATTTAAAACGAATTGATTTTAGATTGATAATAAACTCTGAAACATCTTCAAGCATACCACGGATGCTGTCGAACTCATGTTTCGCACCTTCGATCTTGATCGCTACCGGAGCATACCCTTGAGAGCTGCTCAACAGGAAACGACGAAGTGGATGTGCAAGAGAAACAGCATAACCTACCTCAAACGGGTAAGCAATAATGTTCGCTTCATTGTCGCTGATGTTCTCAACGACAAACTCTTGTGGCAATAACGGTGAAGTCTTGATCTTTTTCATTTACGCCCTTTTACTTATTTCGAGAATAATTCTACGATTAAACGTTCTTCTACTGGAATAACTACCTCTTCACGCTCTGGAAGACGAGTAAAGATACCAAAAACTTTTTCAGCTTCAACATCTACCCATTCAGCCATACCTGTCTGGTTAGTTAATTCAAGTGCACGTACAACTTGTGTATTTGCTTTGCTTGATTCACGTACTTCAACTTTCTGTCCCGGTTTAACACGGTAAGAAGGAATATCAACACGTTTACCATCAACAAGGATGTGACCGTGGTTTACGAATTGACGAGCAAAACGACGAGTCGATGCGAATCCCATTCTGTAAACTACGTTATCTAGACGTTGCTCAAGAAGCATTACAAGGTTTGTACCTGTATTTCCTGTACGACGTTTAGCTTCAGCAAATAGTGAACGAAGTTGCTTTTCAGAAACACCGTACATAAATTTTGCTTTTTGTTTTTCATTTAGTTGCAGACCATACTCTGAAACTTTTTTACGACGTTGACCATGTTGGCCAGGTGCAAATGGACGTTTTTCTAGTGCAGATTTTCCTGCTAGACGACGCTCACCTTTAAGGTTAAG
>JBFFSC010000061.1:0-9689 GCA_041572615.1 Sulfurimonadaceae bacterium | reverse complement strand
CGCAAGTAAAGAGAAGGAGTTTCACCCTCTCCGACACCAAGAGTCAAAAAAGTACTCTTTTAGTCTTTGACAGGACACTCGTGATGCCCTGAGTTAAAGTTCGCGAATTATACTGAAGTTTTCTTTAAACTTACTTTATTCACAGCCACTTGTGATTTATATTATTGAGTCTGTCTCACACACCGTACATGACTCGGATCCGTCTTATGATAATAGATGACATCTTCATAGATAAAAAGGACTATCCACGCATATTCTGATGAATACTCCGTCGACGACCAGTAGTAGTCGGCATACACGTTTTGAAATTCTTTTGCTATAGAGCGGGGATAGTTTTCTGCTTTGACGATAGTTTTGAGTTCATCTACACCGGGAAGATACCAGTCGCTATGACCGGCGAGTTCCAATGCTGCACAATACGCCTTGGCCTCTTCAAAGCTTTTGTCGGTACTGCTTGCAGCACTGTCATCCTGCCACATGAGATTACGCGTTTTATCGACAACGACTTCGTTCTTATCATCTCGGTACAGTTCATCTCCTAGCACCGCTGTGCAGAAGAGCTGCATCATAAAGACGATAAAAAGAGATCCCTTCATCTTAGTAGGAGTAGCTGTCCTGGCATAGTGCGATCACCTCGATCTCAACAAGTGCATTCTTCGGCAACGTCTTTGCCGCGACAAGGGAACGCGCCGGCTTATGGTCACCAAAAGCCTCGGCATAGATCTCGTTGACCGTAGCAAAATCATTGATATCTGCGACAAAAGCCATCACTTTCACCACCTGATCCAATGAAGTCCCTGCTTCTTCCAAAACCGCTTTCAGATTGGCAAAGACCTGCTTGGTCTGAAGGACGATATCATCCTCCACCATACTCCCGTCAGGTCGTAATGCGATCTGCCCAGAAGTATAGACCATACCATTGACTTTCACGGCTTGAGAATAGGGACCGATGGCAGCCGGGGCGTTCTCTGTTGCGACAAATTCCATTTTACTCATTAAACACTCTCCATATTTTTCTATTATTTTACTCAAAAAAAGTAAGATTTACTCACTCAATTTCACACTGCCCTTTTAATAGGTTTTACGTCCCAGCTTGTAATCGACATCGTCTAAAAACGAAAGATAGTCCTCAACGTTCCAATACCCCAGTACTTTTTTGATAATAGGCTTTCCATTTACATCCAGGAAAAAGGTACTTGGTACTCCCCTCACCTTCAAATCCTCGGGATAATCATCTACGTCACGTGTCACATGTACCGAAACGTAGTCTTTTTCCAGGCGCTTGATCACCCGCTCGTCTCGCAGGGTCGTCGACTCAAGTTTTCGACACCAGCGGCATTTTGTCGTCGTGACCAATAGCATCACGTTCTTCTGCTGCTTTATAGCCTTTTGGACGGCTTCTTGATAGCTGCCTGCCCAATCTAGCTCAGCGGCATGAAGCGAAAGAAAACCTAAACATAATAGAATAAATAATTTTTTCATAACCAGACTTCTGTGATAATTTAGTGCATATTCTATCATAAGCACTTTAGAATAAACATAGTAAAAAAACTGAATATGCTATACTAAAGTCATATATATCTCTTTGAAAAGGAGAGTTATGCAAGACAGTATCGTGATACAGATTTCGAACAAAGCCTATGTTCCTTTTATTCTCTCTGCCTTCACTCAGTTACAATCACGCCTGTATCAGACCAATCTCTCCCCCATCAAAGAAGCCTTGCATATCCTTTTGGACAATATTATTGTACATGCCTATGAACGGGCCTACGAAATCGATATCCGGGTCCGTTTTCATATCCAAAGCTGTGAACTCCGCATCGATGTAGAAGACGACGGGCTTCCTTTTGACTTCACCCCCTACCTCAGCCTTGGCCTGGATCAAAAGTACAAACATCAAAGCGGTATCTACCGAATCTATGACCTTGTCGATCTTTTCGAATACGAAGACCTCAAAAAAGACGGAAAACGTCTCAGCCTTGTGCAGCACTTCAATGTCTGTTATGATCTTAAAAACGACACGGTCACGACTGAGAGTTACGATAAAGAGAAAGTCCTGAAAGCACTCAAGGTCAGGACCTTTGTCGTCGGAGACGGAGACGGCATCGCTAAACTGATCTACCGAAACTACCATTTTTCCTATTATAAGAACACCTTCTACATTCCCCACAAGGTCCGTGAAGCCAACGAGAACAAGTCGGTTACTTCTATCGTTGCGTACTATCATGATGAGCTTATCGGCCATTTTGCACTGATACGCTCCAAATACTCCAATATCGCCGAGATCGGTGTTGCAACGGTCGATCCGCGTTTTAAACGAATGGGGATCATGAACCTGATGTTTGACGAACTCATCATCACGGCGAAGAAAGAGGGCTACAGTGCTATCTACGGTGAAGCCCTTACTATGCACCCATTCTCCCAGAAAGCCAACCTCCGGCACAACATGACGGAAACGGCTATCTGCCTCGGACTGGTTCCTGAAAGCATGGAGATAGAAAAAACCATCAAAGCAGCCAGCAGAAGCGGTGCAATGATCGCCTTTTTACTTTTTAACACCACACGGAGATTTCTTAATCTGCCGAAGCGGTACGATCGGGAACTCTTAAAGGTCTATGAACGTGCGGGGATAGTCATCATGCCTTCAGAGATCTTTTCATCACAGAGACCCCCCCTGGAATCACGAACCAATGCTATGCTCAACTCCGGGACAATCGTGATCGAGGGCGACTTCGAAGTGCGTGACTTTACGCAAAGGTTTGAGAACCTTCGTCATCAGCAACTCGATATGATCTTTGCTGACATCAACCTGCATCATATCAAAGAGATAGACGATATTATCGATAAGCTTAACAGCCTCTGCTTTTTTTATGCCGGACTTTTATTTGAGTATTATCACAATGAGGACTATCTTCGCCTGCAGTATATCAACAGCCTCGGTGTCGATACCGAAGGGATCATCTGTTATTCGGATGATGCCAACAGGATGATGGACTTTATCAGGCAGGACTACAAACGTGTATCACTTTAGTCTAAGAAACCATTTATTATAATAGTTTGTTATGAATAAATTCAAGGTTTCTTTATGATAGCAGCAAAGTTAATTCAACTAGACGATCTCAAGAACTTTCTCAAGATAGTTGATAATTATGTTATTACCTCGATTACTGACGAACGGGGTATTATTACAGATGTCTCAAAAGCCTTTTGCGACATCTCCGGTTTTTCGGCAGAAGAACTCATTGGCCAACCCCATAATATCGTACGACATAAGGATACACCCAAATCTGTCTTTCGTGAGATGTGGGATACGATAACTTCAGGAAAGATGTGGCAGGGTGAAGTCAAAAACAATAAAAAAGACGGCGGGTTTTACTGGGTCGTCAGTACCGTCTTTCCGCGTTTTGATGAAGAGGGAAAGATCACCGGTTATATCTCCCTGCGACAGGATATTACCGACTCCAAACTCTTAGTCGAACGTGAACGCCTCTTAAAGGTACAGTCAAAGAATGCCGCAATGGGCGAAATGATCAGTATGATCGCCCATCAATGGAAACAGCCGCTGAGTTCGATCTCATCGATAGCGGGAAATGTCATTGTCAAAAAAGAACTCGACACGCTTGATCCCGATAGCATCGTCACTAATATGCAGGACATTCAAAAGTTCACCACGCACCTATCCGAGACATCCGATGCCTTCTTAAACTTTTTCAATCCAAAAAGCTCGGAAAGAACGGTATTACTTTCAAGTGTCTTAAGTTACACGGTTCAACTTATCGGGCCGGTCCTTCTGGAGAACAGTATTTCTCTGTTTTACCAATGTATGAACCAGCTTCCAAAGTCGTTTACAAAAGAGCAGCCTTTTCACTGTTCGATCGATAACCATGATATCAGCCTTCATATCACCAAAAACGATCTCGTCGAGGTCCTGCTGAACCTGATAAAAAACTCCATTGATGCCTTCTTGAGTAATAAGACGAAGAATCCGACTATTAATATACGCCTGGATATCGACAATGAAAATATCTCTATTATCATAGAGGACAATGCCGGAGGAATCGATGCTGAGATGATGGAACAGATATTCAGCCCCTACCGTACAAGCAAGGGAGATGAAGGGACAGGTCTGGGGCTTTACATGTGCAAGATGATCATCGAAGAGCATCTGCATGGAACGATCTCAGCGAAAAACACTGCTGAAGGCGCACAGTTCCTCATCAGGCTTCCCAATACGCAAAAGTCTGAGAAGTCCGTAAATGAAGTAAAAGACACATACTCCGTCTAAAAGGTGTCGATCAATTCTCTAAAGACCTCATAAAGCTTCTGGACCTCTTCTTTCGAGGTCCGTTCATTCGGTGCATGAATCGTATCGTTCTTCACCCCAAACTCCACGACATCTATCCCGTAAGGTGCAATGAAGCGAGCGTCTGATGTTCCGCCTGCCGTCGAGTGTTTAGGCTTCACCCCGGTAACCTTTTCAATAGCAGCATCAAGGCTTCGTACAATGTGCGTGTTCACATCGGTCATAAACGGATAAGCGGACTGATCAAGTGTGAGCGAATAGTTCATCTCTTTAAAATAGAGATGGACAAAGTCCTCGATATCCTTCTTGTCCGTCTTTGTCGAATTGCGCACATTGAACATCATCTTCAACTTGCCCGGTGTCACGTTGGTCACTTCCATCCCCGCACGGATATCGGTCACGACAAACTGACTAGGCGAAAAGAATTCATCCCCTTCATCCAGGTTGACCCCTGCCATATGATGCAGGACCTGTGCGACTTTATGGATCGGGTTGGTCGCCTTCTCAGGATAGGCAGCATGCCCCTGCTTGCCGATCTTCTCGATAACGCCGTTGATCGAACCGCGGCGTCCTACCTTCATCGCATCACCAAAGACCTTCTCACAGGTCGGCTCAGCGACAATACAGGCATCCGGCAGCAATTCTTTCTCTTTTAAGACTTCCAATACCTTCACCGTACCGTTTTTAGCCGGGCCCTCTTCATCTGAAGTGAGCAGAAGAGAGAGCGTTCCGCTAAAATTCTTCGTATCGTGTACAGCCTGGATAAAAGCCGATAGGCCGGATTTCATATCCTGTGCACCGCGTCCGTAGATATAACCGTCTTTTTCCACCGCTTTGTAAGGATCACTATCCCAGCCCTCACCTGCCGGGACAACATCCACATGTCCGGCGAAACAGAGATGCTCTCCTTCGCCGAACTTCTTGTAGATAAAGAGGTTCTTTACTTCCTCCCTGTCAATACGCAGGGCCGTATAGCCTTCAAGGTATTCACTGATCCAATCCAGTGCACCTGCATCATCAGGTGTTTCACTTTTGCGCTCAAGCATGCTTTTAAAGAGTTCTATAACATCCACGACTGCTGCCTACTTCTTGCTGTTTTCATAAAAGACATACGATGTTGAATAGTCGCTGATCTCAAAATAGACCTTCTTCTCACCCTCGTCCACTATAAGGTTGAAGTTCTCGTCCATCACACCATACCCGTAACGGTAAGGACGGGGCTGAGAATTCTCTGTCGCGATCGCTGTCGTGAGTTTGTTGACCTTGATAAAACGTTTCACCAGCTTCTCTCCTGCATACACATCCAGTACACCGTTGGTCCCCGTATAATTCTGAATAGCACGGCCAAACTTGTTCTGACTCTCCTGTGTACACCCTGTCATCGCCAAAAGTGCGATGACGGAAATCAATATATATCTATACATATTTCACCTTCACTTCATTGTCTAAAATAATCATATGGAATTCTAACATATGATGAGGCATTGAGCTACTTTTAAACTAAATTAACGTGATTGTTCTTATTCGCGGGCATGTCTTTCGATTCTATCTTTCACAAACTGATTTCAAAGCTATTCTTCTATGTTTAAAAACATATTTTTAATATAAATATTTAAGAAATAAAACAATCAAAAATCCTTATACTAAACAACAATCAATCAAGGTTTTTTAATGGGTGAGAACCACAACAACAAAATAACACGCTTAAATATCTTTTCATTGCTTTTAGGCAGTATCCTGGCGCTGATTGTCATCATCATCTTCTATATTGAAGAGAATCGCATGCAGGGTATATTGTTTGAGACCGAAGGTAAACAGTACATTTCGCATCATCAAGAGAAGTTCAAACTCTATTTTGATACCTCAGATGAGTTCATCCGCTCTATACCCGATAATAATATCTTCCAAAACTATCTTGAAATACCAAACAGAAACAACACTGAAAACCTAGAGAGCTTTTTTGAGACAATTATCCAGTCAAAAAGGAGTATCAACCAGCTTCGCTATATCGATGCTGACGGGATGGAGAAGATACGTATCAATCGTGACCCGCACTCAAAGGATATTTTCTTCTCCACCGACAGCGAGTTAAGTAACAAATCACATCGGGACTACTTTATAGAGACCATGCAGCTTCCCTTCTCTTCGGTCTATCACAGCAATTTTGACCTTAACATGGAAAAGGGAAAAATCGAGCAGCCTCTAAACCCTGTATGGCGTATCGCCACACCCGTAGAACATAGAAACAAAAGAAGAGGTGTCATTGTCATCAATTTTTTCACCCAACCCGTACTTGACGAGATGCTTGACTCTCTCTTCTTCACTTCCTATATCTATGATGAAAAAGGCCATATACTGGACTCGAGCGATCCCAAGCAAGAGCCATGGACTCGATATTTCGAGCCCCAGTTAAAAGTCGATACTTCCCGATTCTCATTAACAACCCCACTTCTAACGATCAACGACAAAAACACGATCTATCTTGGCATTCAACCCAATACCCAGGCCATAGCTTCCGTGACCGA
Organism: Sulfurimonadaceae bacterium; assembly: GCA_041572615.1. Lineage (GTDB taxonomy): Bacteria > Campylobacterota > Campylobacteria > Campylobacterales > Sulfurimonadaceae. Next base: position 2,861 of record JBFFSC010000061.1, on the reverse strand, counting down.
TCTAAACTCTATACTAATCACTATTGTCCTATTTGTAGTGATTTCCTTTATTATCGCTCGACTACTGACCGGCCTTCTGAAAAGACAGTACAAAATACTGCATGAACGCCTTGTACAACTTCGCAGCAGTGCAAAGATCGCAAAACTTGGATATTTTGAAGTTGACTTCCATTCAAATGTTCTGAAGCTGGACTATACCATGCAGGTACTTCTACAGTTTCCTGCTCCGACGAATGAGCCAAAAAAGCTCTCCATCACAGAGTTTGCTGAATGCTATATACCGCAGAAACAGCGACACATCATCGAAAAAGCGATTGTAGATGCCTTTAATAACCCGGAAAAAAGAAATGATCATACGATTTCACATGACTGTATACTTCCTGATGGAACCTGGATCCGTGTGCTTGAACATTATCACATCGAATACGATCAAGACAATCGTCCGACTGTTGCTTACGGTGTCTTCCAGGATATTACCAAGACATATGAGAGTGAACAGGAACTTCGTCATGCCATGCAGGAAGCCCAGATTGCCAATCAGGCCAAAAGTGAGTTCCTTGCCAATATGAGCCATGAGATCCGTACACCGATGAACGCTATTTTAGGGTTTGTCGATCAAATCCTCAAAACAGAAACAAAAGATACACTTGTCAAAAAGCTTCAGATCATCAAGAACTCGGGAAATGCCCTTGTCAATATACTCAACGACATTCTTGATATTTCCAAGATCCAAAGCGGGAAGATGCTTTTGGACCCGCAACCATGCTATATCGACACGGTCATGCAAGAGAGCATGATGCTCTTTGAAGAGCAGATGCGCAACAAATCGATCACGCATGAGCTCAAACTTTCAAAAGGCATCCCAAAGTGTCTGCACCTTGATGCAGCGCGTATTCAACAGATCATCATAAACCTCATTGGAAATGCCGTCAAATTTACCCCTGAACAGGGAAGTATATCGCTTGAGGCTGATTATAACCCTACAAAGAAGATACTGAGCATTATGGTTGCTGACAATGGCGTGGGTATCCCCTTTGAACATCAGGAGAGGATCTTCAAGGCCTTCGAACAAGAAGACAACTCCACAACACGACAGTTCGGAGGAACAGGGCTGGGTCTGGCAATATCTTCACGCCTGCTTTCTCTGATGAACGGTACCATAAAGGTCGAAAGTGAACCTGATCGGGGAAGTCGTTTTATGATAAACATACCTGCTCTTGAGTGTGAGGCACCATCGCAAGAGACTCCTATTGTTGACACCAAGCAGAAAGAAGGACTTCCGAACAACACCAAGAAGATACTTGTCGTCGAAGACAACAAGACCAATCAGCTCCTGGTACAACTCATCCTCGATGACAATGATTTAAAATACGATATTGCAAATGACGGGAATGAAGCGGTTGAAGCGTATAAGAACAGTACTTACGCGCTTATCTTGATGGATGAGAACATGCCCAATAAGAACGGCATCGAAGCGACAAAGGAGATCCGTGCCATCGAACGCGAGACAGGAAAGCGAAGAACCCCGATTCTCGCAGTTACCGCCAATGCCATGGCAGATGACAAAGCACGCTTTCTTGAAGCGGGAATGGATGAACATCTAAGCAAACCCTTTAATGAGGATCAACTGATGACGCTGCTTAAAAGGTATCTATAAGGCACAGCTATTTTGAGAGCTGTTCCTCATAATCGAGCTCAAGGCCACTTGAAGTCATCCTGAAGCCTCTGACTACTATCTTGCCGCTGTGGATATCATTGTGGTGATCCCGACATAAGGGAATAAGGTTATGCTTGTGATCCTGATGGAAATGGCCGATAAAACCGGCTTTGTTCGCCATGGACTGGTGAGAGATGTGGTGCACGTCTTCGGCAATGTTCCCGCAGATGACACACTTGGTCACATAGAGATCCTTGTTATACTTGCTTCGTTTCTTCTTTTTAACCAGCAGTTCAAGCTCGTCATAATCATTGGCCAGGCGCTTTCTGATACTGTTGGCGGCATCAAGGAACTCCTGGTCCATATGCAGGGACTTGGCAAACTCCAGTCCGTAAATACTGCTTCCGCTACCGCTTTGAAGTGTACGGTTATAGAGCAGCTTGTCCTGCACCTCATCATACGAGACTTCCAGATGAAGGTTGACAACGTTTTTGAGCTTGACGACCTCATCCATCGTAGAAAGCTGATGCAGGTGGGTAGCGAAGAGGAACACGGAACGCAACTTTGCTAACTTCATGATGGCTGAGGCGACAATTGCCACGCCCGAGAGCGTCTCTGTCCCGTGTGATATCTCATCACCGAGCACCAGACTTTTTGTTCCGGCTCTGTTAAAGATGTTTTTCATCTCCAACATCTCTACGGCAAAGGTGGAAAGCCCTTTGGCCAGATTGTCTTTGGAGACGATACGGGTAAAGATAGATTCAAAGAGCGAGAACTTCATCGCCGAGGCCGGAACAAAGAAGCCTGACTGAGCCATCAATACGGCAAGCCCAAGGCTTTTCATCAGTGAAGACTTTCCGCTTGAGTTGATCCCGTATAACAGTACTCCGTGGATCTGGTGTCCGTCATGCACCATCGAATCAAGCATAATTGTCTCGGGATAGGGAAGGTCCATATACTCCCTGTTTCCCATAACGATGTCATTAGGGACATAAATACCCTGGTGTTCCTGGACTTCGATAAGCGGATGGCGCAGTTCGAGGACCTGCAGAAAGTTCTCATCATCATGCGCCTTGACGATCATCGGTCTGGCATAATTGTATATCTCGGCACTCTTTGCCGTGGAGACCGCCACATCGATATCGGCGACATAGTGGATCATCCTCTCAAACAAAAGGGTATAACGGCGCTCAAGCTGGTGCTG
>JBFFSC010000060.1:0-9692 GCA_041572615.1 Sulfurimonadaceae bacterium | reverse complement strand
GACAATCTAAAAGGTATGGATAGCTGGGTAGGACGCGTTGACTTCAATGCAACTGCTGAAGTTGTTGAATAAACCTTTATCACACAAAGAACCGGGGCTTCCCGGCTTCTTACTCTTCTGTTAAACTTCTATTTTTCAACCTATCTACAACTTTATATCACCTTGATAAAACATTATCTTGTTCTCACATACTATAGACAAAACCCTTAACAGGATGAAAGCGAAAACAACTTACTATCATCGATAGATAAAACCGTAGTTGTAAAAAGGTAAATATGTTTAATATTTAATGATGAACAAGAAGAGAGCCCAAGGCTCTCATCAAGGGAGAATGAATGAATTAAACAGCAATCTTAATAAAGTGTTGCTGGGCGACTTTGTGTCAGATGTCCAGAGTTGGATGACATGTTTCCACCTGCATTTGGTGATGGTGATGGGTGATGTGCAAATACTGCAGTGGACAAGACTGTAACAGCTACAATTGATATAAATATATTTTCCATACCGTATTCCTTTTATGAGTTTCAGCAAGAAGTCTAACGCAAAAGTGTTAGTCAAATATTAGCGGTTTTATTTACAACCCTATCTGTTACATGATTCAAAAAGACAAGAACGCTTTTTTTGTATTTTTTAGCTAAAATAATCAATAGATCATATAAAGGGATATCATGACCAAACTTACCATTGTCTACACAGATGGCTATGAAGAACATTATAATGTCATCCCGGCAAAGAACGTTACGGATGCCAACCGTCTCAAGCATTTTAAAGAAATAATCGAAGATGATATGTTGAAGTTGATTATTGAAGACTCGCAAATCGTCCTGATTCCACTGGCAAATATAAGAAAGATCATCTCTCAAAGCAGTGATATAGATGTGGCAAAGATGGAAGAGTTCCCTGGTTTTTTAAATGTCAGGATCGCCGATTAAAAGAGGTTTTTTTGACAAGAGAGTAAAGTCCCTTCTTATCTATTTTAAAAGTTAGTTATATGAAGAAGAGAAGCTATATCTCTTCTCTTAATCTGCGATTGACCATTGTCTCTTTTTCAAGGACTGGCCACCGATAGACCACTGGCTCTTCTGCTTTCGCGGAGTACTCTTTCGTCCGACACTCTTGCCTACACTTGACCATTGATTTTGGTTTGATGCACTTGAGCATACGGACCATTTTGATGTTCGCATTTGATTACCTCAAATAATATTAGTCTTAAAAGCCGTTACTTAAAAAGTCGGCCCATAAAAAAACAGCCCTCTCAAAAAGAGCGAAACTGCGACTCAGTATATAGTATGTCGTAGCTTTTTACTCGGACAGGCCTCTGTAAAAAATTAATTCTAAGGTAAGATTGTTTTGTTAGGATAGCAGCTACAGTTTATCTGTAATTACTAGCCTGAAAACGACATTCCAACAAGTTTATCAGGTCGTATCCCGATACGAACCGCCAAGCAGTATCGGGATACAAAACAGCTTTCTGCCAGCCTGATTTACAGCAAAATTATACTCCCAAAAAAACTATTTTCAGCTAAAATTTTTCTTAACTTTTTTCAGTATATTATCTTGTCAATAAAGAACGATACAAACGAGATAAGCACGTGAGCTTTGAGAGTTTGTTTCTTAATAATTTTCATTGATTTCAGTTTTTATATTATTATTTTTACTTATTTAGATATTATTGACTTAAGGTGGTAATTGGAAGATCTATTAGAGATCGATCAATTACAAAAGATTAAACATATCACTGTGAAAGATATGTAGTAAGGAGGACGTCATGTCAGTAGAACAAACAGAAAAACTACAATCCGTAATTGAACTCGTTGATAAGATGTCAGTTGATCCTGATATCGATATCGAGTACTTTATTCCCGGGGTTTTAGTCACTGCAGAAGGTGGAACGGGTGAGACCGGTGGTCCGTTCATCCAATTTTCCTATTCAGCAGACGGTCAAAGCCCTCATATTCAGCACATGCCATTGAAACAGAACTTTCTTGACAAAACACCTCAAGACCTGGCAAACCTGATTACCTTTTCTGTGGAACAATTCATGGGAGAGATCGATGCACGTGCCTATGGTGCACAATAGCTACTACATAGAGTTATTATTCTATAACACTATGACTCAAAATTTCAACATTTGAGACTAAACTATCTTCCAAAAAAAGTTCATCGCAACAGATTATCATTTGAAATAAAAAAAGCTGACCAATTCTTCAGGGTTATATCTTTGTAAGCTCTTATCGCGTTTTACGATCTCATTAGTCATTGTATAAAATATGTAAATATAAATGATATTATTGATTGCTATCTATTGAAAGTTGTGAATTAGGGGAGTTGATAAAAATAAATGGTGCGCTCGAAGGGATTCGAACCCCTGACCGCCGGTACCGCAAACCGGTGCTCTATCCAGCTGAGCTACGAACGCACATCTCAATTAAGAGGCTGAAATTATACCAGTTATAGCTTAGTTTATATTTAAAATAAGTCTTTTTTAATGACTAACGCATTTTCGCTATTTTCAATGCAAACTCGACTTCACCCTTGGAGAGAGCAAGTTCTCTGGCGATAGCCTCTTCGTCCATCCCCTGCTTATACAAAGAGATGATCTTTTGGTCATCAAGGCCCGTAAGACTCTTTGGCATAGAAATAGATTTCATCCCGTCTTCTATGTGTTCAATACGCGCTTCCATCTGCTTTTTGAAATGGGTAAAGGCATTTTGAATCTCGTTAAGACTGAATGCAATCGGTTCTGCCATGGATGCCAACTCTTTTTCCATCTTCTTCTCGATATCATCGGCATCCGCAGCAGGTTTTTCCTGCTTAATATGCATCTCGATCTTTTCGACCTTGCGTTCAAGGGTAAAGAGCTGTTTATTGAAGTTGTCCATGGTATTGGCCAGGAAACGGATCTGACGTGTATTCTCACTGTCACGCATATACGAATAAACAACGACAATGAACAAGATGACGCCAAATGCGATCAGGATTATCTCCGTATTCATCTCAATACCTTTTTCATTCATTCCCCTTTAATTCACGAATCATGATTCTCTCACGTGCTGTAACATAAGCACCCCACTCTTTTTCATCCCGCTCATGAATTCTGACAAGTTTACCCAAAGACGCATCCTCTGCGACAAAGAAGACACCGATCTCACGCTGAGGGTAAGTCGGCATGGTAATGCGGCCGTAATAGTGTTGTCCGGCTTCCAACTCCGCTTCTTCCAATTTGAAGTAGCCAAAACCGATACTTTCAATATTTCCTTCGAAACTCAGACCGATACGGCTTGGTTTCTCATTTTTGATAAGACGTTCAAGATTATCGACTTTACGGTGTAATTCGACCAAGAGCTTCAGCGTGATAGGGTCACTCTCACTTGTCTCACCTCTGGCCTTGGCCAGCTTAAGCCATTGTCCAATGGCATCATCATCTGCTTCACTCAGTGTATGGTATTCACGTTCATGCAGGCTCTCATCTGCAATATCATAAACAATGGAGATAGGAGCTTTGACTAAACGCGGTTGACTCACTGAACGACCTTTTCGAGAATGATAAAAATTATAAATATAATACCCAAATATCCATTAACAGTAAAAAAAGCCCTGTCTATCTTCGTAAAATCCTTGTTGACCAGATAGTGTTCATACCCGAGCATCAGTGCAGAGAAACAGACTGCCATCACGGCAAAAGCTCCCAAGTCAGCTTCAATGACAAAAAGTATCCAAAAGATGATGGTCACAAGATGAAAGGACTGGGCTATCCTGAATGTGTTTTTGGCACCGAACTTCGAGGGAATTGAATGCAGTCCCTCGTCCTGATCAAACTCGATGTCCTGAAGCGAATACAAAAGGTCAAAACCGGCTACCCAGAACAACACGCCCACACTCAGATAGACAGACCATAAGGGAATAGAAGCCTGTACAGCGACAACACCTGCGATAGGTGCCAATCCGAGGGATACCCCCAGGATGATATGCGCCAGGGCCGAAAAACGTTTAAAATACGAATACGAACCCAGTACGATAAGAATAGGAATGGAGAGATAGAATGCAAGCGCATTGATGAAATAGGCGACAGCAATAAACCCCAATGCATTCACGAGCGTAAAGATCAGAATCGCTTTGGAGCCAATACGGCCGTCTACGCTTGGACGCGATGCGGTACGCGGATTTTTCACGTCGATATCCCTGTCAGCATACCGATTTAGACCCATGGCAAAATTACGTGCTGTCACAGCTGCCAACGCCCCCATGAGAAGAAGATACCAGCCAAACCAACCATCTGCTGCAACGATCATTGCGATAAAGATAAAGGGCAGGGAAAAAATAGAGTGCTGGAACATGACCAGCTCATTGAAGTTTCTTACTGAGGTAACAAATCGGTTCACGTCTTTGCCTAATGAAAAAATATTATGTAATACTAGCCAACCAAGACTTTAAAGAATGTCAAATTTACCGTCGGCGAAGGCTAAAGGGTTTCGGTTTTTTCTTCTCCTGTGCCGGGCTGCTTTTGACATCCCTTTCTTCGGCTTTTTCAAACTCCTTGACAAGGTGGGCATAGCTCTCATCGATCCCGTATGGCAGGTTTTCAAATTCAAATGCCGTACGTGCTTCTATGGAGTACTTGAAAAAATCCTCACACTCTGTCGTCATTGTCTTTGCCATCATCAATAAAGACCCGATACGATCGATGACTCTTTTATTAACACTTACCTTGTCACCGAAGACCACTGAATTCGAAGCACCGTTAAGCTGCAAAAAGTAGAGGTAGAAATAGTAGCTCAATGCCTTGGCAAACTTCTGCTCATAGCGATCATGTTCGGCCATGTAATATATCAAAGAGGCATACAGACGAAACCGGCCTGAACGTAAAGCCTTGGCCGCATAACTTCGTATCAAAAAGAAATGTGTATCATAAAGCGAATAGCTGCTGCCGTCTTTGGCTTCGAGCTGTGCACGGCATTTTTTCAACTCGTCCATGTCCAGGTTTTCAATCATCTCAGGTTTTTTGATGTTTTCCCACTGCATGGCGATGATTTTCCGGTTTTCCTCTTTGACCAACACGCTCAACCCGTCCTGAGGACGTTTTGTCTTGAAAAAACCCTTTGAGCAGCCCAGGCACTTTTTCACTTCAGCCGGTGCAGAGCTATACTCACGCAGACAATGCGGGCACTTGCTGTTCGCATTACCCAACGGCAAAAAAGCCTTCTGAAACTTCTCCTCAAACTCTTTAAAAAGAGCCTCATCGGTATCTTTCTTCTCATCGCCGTTCAAATAGAGCAATGCATGTTGTTCTCTTTCTGCATCCTGTTCTTTGAGTGCAGAGAGCTGCTCTTTGGAGATAAAAAGTTTGATCTGGGGAAGTTTCTCTTCCACAGATGATGACTCAATCTCCTCCTGGACCTCTTCTACCGCATCTAGGACTTCTTCTGTTTCCTGGCTGTTTTTTGATTTTTTAATCTTGAGTAGTTTTAACATAATCATCCTGGCTATTTATACCATTGTAGTGTCGAAAAACTGACTGATAGCAAACAAGTGGGTTAATGGATATAAATAGTGTTGTCTATAACTCGCAATGATATCGGATCGCTGTGTAAAAATCGTTAATATATATTTTTTACAGTGTTCTATTCGTAGATACGCATTCGTGAGTAATCCGGATTAAAATAGCTGCTCTCTTTCTCAAGGAACTCTAAGAAATCACTACGGACATGGTCATTTTCCAAGGCCTGGATATGCCCTGCATTTTTAACCAGCCACAACTCTTTTGGTGGTTTCGATAACTCAAACAGCTGCCAGGAGTTATTAGCCGATACAATCCCGTCCTGGGAACCATGCAGGAACAGAATCGGTTTTTGTAGGATAGCGACTCTGTCTTTGGCATCATGATCATCACTCAGACTCAGGTAGGGTATCCATTGAAAAGGCCATGTCAACCAGCTCTGACTTAGTTTAGTTTTGACAATATCCCTAAACCCGACAAATGTTGAATCGATGATGACGCCTCTTATCTTTGTATTATCCCTGCCCTCAAGTGCATTTAAAAGCAGTGTGCCACCCAAAGACTGTCCACAGACAAAATATTCTTTTTTATAAGAACGCTCGATCTGATCGAGTGCTGACAACGTATCTTCAATGCTTCCTTTGAGATCTATCTCTCCAGCAGACTTTCCATACCCGCGATAATCAAAGATAAAGAGCTCATACCCCTCTTCTATCAGCCATACCCAGGAAGCAAAATGAGAAGAGAGGTTCTGGGCATTGCCATGTGCGACGAAGACAAGTCCTTTGGAATCCTGCTTGGGATAAATATGCCATGCATGCAAGGGCGTCTTATCCCTGGAATCAAAGTAGACATCCTTATACCCCAGTTCATAAAAATCGGGGGTCCGGTATGTAATATCATCCGGATAGAAAAAAAGTGAAGAACATCCTTGCAAGAGCAAGGCAAAAAGAAAGCTTAGAATATACCTACTGTGCTGCATTGCCTGCTGCAAGACCGATTGCCGTTAGAATGAAACCCAACATCGAAAACGCCGCGACCCAGAAGAAAAGATGCAAGATCACAGCGACCCAGATCGCCCAGTCGTTATAACCGCCGACATAACGCATCGTCTCCAGACGTTTATCCTCGTCCTGGACCTGCGCTTCAACCTCAAGTCGCTTCTCTTTGTAGGTCTTGTAGACAAAATAAGGAGCATACCCGCCTGTCAAGACCCACAAAATCAGTCCGCCAAAAGGTATGAAGCTGGTTACCAGGGTCAGCAGGAATAAAACACCTGCCGCAAGATATGACTTTCGGTACAGCAGGTAGAAGATATTGCCAAAAAAGGCCCACCATGACCATTTCCATTTCATGACATCGACGCCGTTGATGTTAAAGCGTTTGAACGTATCGACATACCAGTCCGTCACCTCAGGCTTGTCGATATAGGCTTCGATCATCTTATACTCATACTCTTCTATGGGTGCGTATTTGTTTTCCATCTTCTTATGACCTGCTTATTCTACTGTCTGTTGATACTGCATTTGAAATTCCTGCATCTGCTGCTCATTCATCTGCTGTGTATTTTCAAGTTGTGGGACTGCGATTGCTGCCAGGATGCCCAGTACGACAATTATCGGGAAGACCCAGGCAACCCAGGCATTGTAACCGCCGACAATCCTCATCATCTCTATACGCTGTTCTTCATCCGCATAGGTTGCTTCGATCTCAAGCTTTTTCGTCTTATAGACCTTATAGACAAAATAGGTAGAGAAACCGCCGGCAAGTATACTGATGATGATACCCGAGTAAGGGATCATCGATGCGACGATGGAGATCAGTAAGAGCCCACCGGCAGCGGCATAGGCCTTTCGGTAAAGTAAAAACCAGATTCCACCGAAAAATGCCCACCATGACCAGTTCCATTTGATGACATCCATGCCATTGACATCATATTTACTAAAGGCATTGGCATACCACAAGCCTTTTTCAGGTGCATCGGGTTTACCGACAAAAGCCTCAAGCATCTTTGCCTCATACTCATTTGCCTGTTCACCAAAACCTGCTTCACTGCGTTCAGATGACTCTTCTTTTAAAGTTTCCAGTTCACTGTTGTTCTCTTTCACCCAGCTATCCTTGATAATTGATCTCTGTATTATTTGCATTTAAAGTATATAACCTCAAACTTTAAATAACTTTTTTTTCTATCCCTAAAATAATTTTTCCCGCACTACACATGTTACAATACGCCTATGAAAGAACTTGCGCTTATCGGACCGACAGCTTCAGGAAAAAGTGACCTTGCCCTTAGGCTCGCGCTTGAACATAATGCTTATATCCTTTCACTTGATTCGCTTTCGATATACAAAGAGATAGATATCGCCTCCGCCAAGCCTTCCAAAGAAGAGCTCTCCCAGGTTGAACACTTTGGAATCGATCTTATCTACCCCGATGAAGCCTTCTCGGTCGGTATCTTTGCCAAACTCTACAAAGAGATCAAACACCGATGTGAAAAAGAAGGGAAAAACCTTATCATTGTCGGCGGCAGCAGTTTCTACCTGCGGACACTCCTTCAAGGGCTCTCTGTCATCCCCGACTACTCAGACGCAACCATAGCCAAAGTCCAAGAACTTCTTCTTGACCTGCCATCTGCCTACAAGCTGCTTTTTGACGTGGATAAAGCGTACATGCAAAACATAGAACCAAGTGATCGATACCGTATTGAAAAGATGCTCTTGATTTACATTGAGACAGCTCTTCCGCCAACGACCTATTTTGAACAAAACCCGGCTGAGCCGATCATAGCCGAACTGCCTATCTATGAGATCGATGTGAATAGAGACTACCTGCGCGAGAGGATCACACTGCGCACACAAAAGATGATCGACATGGGTCTGATCGATGAAGTCACAGGACTCGAGTATAAATATACGCGTCGTCCCAATGCGCTCAAAGCTATCGGTATTATCGAAGTCTTTGAATACCTTGACGGAAGATCTGGCCTCGAAGAGATGAAAGAACAGATCATCACTCACACAGCACAACTGGCTAAACGCCAACAGACCTTTAACAAGACACAGTTCCCGAAACGAAAACTCCTATCTGTAGAGGAGATCGATAAGGCAGCCTCACAATTTCTTGGCTAAAGCACCTTGCTCCATAGCAGCTGTGCGATCATAACGATCAAGACGATACCCATGATATTAAAGACTATCCCATATCCTGCCATCGTCTTGACATCGACGACGCCGCTGCTCATCGCAATGGCATTAGGCGGTGTGGCGATAGGCAGCATAAACGCATACGAGGCACATACGGTCGCGATCATCATGAACAGCGTGACGTTCAGACCTGCCTTCTGGGCAACTGCATTGAGAATAGGCAGCATGATCGATATCAGTGCCGTATTGCTGGTGACCTCTGTCGTAAAAGTCACCATTGCCGCCACGATCACCATGAAGACAATCATCGGCATACTCGTCAGACTGATCAGATGTAAAGCGATCTCCTCGGCCATCCCTGTCTGTGTAAAGGCCATGGCAATGGCAAATCCGGCACCAAAAAGAAACATGATACGAAAAGGGATGTTATTCTTATCGCTCATCCACTCCAAGACAGAAAAAGGCGGTGCAAAAAGGAGCAGTCCTGCCGTAAGCAGAATACCTGCTTCACTCATTCCCAAACCGTCATAATAGGGCTTGATCGGGGCATTGACAAACAGTGTAAAGATCAATCCGAATAAGACCACCAATACTTTCTTCTGTTCCCTGCTCAGCGTGGTAACGGAAAAGGTAGACTCCACTTCGACAGATTTTAATCCCAGGCCAAGGACAAAACCAACCACAAGAAACATGACAAACACCAAGGGTGCGACCATCCACATCCATTGCACAAAAGCGATGCCTTCAAGACCCATCTCTTTCATCACCCCCAAAAGGATCAAATTGGGTGGCGTTCCTATCGGTGTCAAGATACCGCCTATACTTGCCCCATAAGCAATAGCCAGAGCAAATCTCAGCTTCAACCTTCTCTCATCCGCCAGAAAAAGTGCGATAGGAAGCTGAAGAAGTGTTGTCGTGGTATTTGAAAGGACAGAACTCAAAAGCCCGGACGTGATGATCAGGGCAAAGATTATCCCCTGGGCATGTTTTGGAAAAAGTGTCAGCATCTTGTTGGCGATCCATCGGTGCAGCCCCGTCTTCTCAACCGCTAT
>JBFFSC010000059.1:0-9802 GCA_041572615.1 Sulfurimonadaceae bacterium | reverse complement strand
ATTGTAATGTCTCAGCCCGTGCTACAGGGCTTTTTGTCCCAATCGTTGAGGAAGGTCTCTATAGCGGGGATGTTCTACATAGTACGATGCGACACTATTTCAGTGACCTTGAACATCCTGATGCTATCATTTTGGGCTGTACACACTTTCCTCTGATAGCTGAATCCATTGCTGAATACTTCAACGGTAACACCCTTCTTATCCACTCTGGAGAAGCCATCGTAGAATATCTTGAGCATCATTACGATTTCAGTAAAAAGTTTGAAAAGACAGAACTAAAACTCTTTGCGTCAGAAAATCCCGAAGCACTGAGGCGTGTTGCTAAAAAATGGCTGGACCTCTAAAAAGAGTTCTGTCATCGGTATCTCTTATTAACCCCCTCTTTAATCTTCTTATGATAATATAAATACAATTTATCCCAGAGGCCTATTGTGAAACAGAATTCAGAAGTCTTAGCATTAAAATACCGTCCCAAACGCTTCGAAGACCTTATCGGTCAAGAGACTATTGCTCAGACACTTTCACTCGCCCTTGATTCAAGCAGGCTTTCTCATGCTTATCTTTTCTCCGGCCTTCGCGGTTCAGGTAAGACCTCCACAGCACGAATCTTTGCCAAGGCCCTGATGTGTGAGACTGGCCCAAGTTCACGTCCTTGTGAGACATGTGAACACTGTGTAATGGCAAATGAAGGGCGTCACATCGACATCATAGAGATGGATGCTGCTTCCAGTCGTAAGATCGATGATATACGTGACCTCATAGAACACACCAAATATAAGCCGGCTACCGCACGTTTTAAGATCTTTATCATCGATGAAGTCCATATGCTTACCAAAGAAGCCTTTAATGCACTGCTTAAGACTCTCGAAGAACCGCCACCATTTGTCAAGTTCATCCTGGCAACAACAGACCCGCTGAAACTGCCGGCAACAATTCTGAGTCGAACACAGCACTTCAGGTTTAAAAAGATATCAACTGTCAATATCATCAATCACCTCAGCCATATCATGCACCTTGAAAATATCGAGTATCAGAACGAAGCCCTCGAGATCCTTGCACGTTCAGGTTCAGGTTCACTGCGTGACACACTGACACTGCTTGATCAGGCCATTATCTTCTCAAAACATTTTGTCGACGTACAGACCGTGACGGATATGCTCGGCCTTATCGATCCGGAATTTATTAACAAGATCTTTCAATCAATCTTTGAAAAAGATCAGGCCGCTATCATCAAGCATGTCAAAGCCCTTGAAGACTATGAAGGTGAAATGGTCATTGACGAGCTTATTGCCTACTTGAAAGAGCGTCTCTATCTTCAAGATGCCATGTTCTCGACACTCATGCTTGAGCGATTTTTCAGAATCCTTAGTGATGCCAAGTCACTTTTCAGTATCAATGCAGACAGTGAGTTTGTCCTCTCGCTTGTCTTTTTCAAGATGGTCGAAGCACTTCGTGTCAAAGAGGTCGATCAGATGATCGAAGAGCTTGAGACACAGTTGCAAAGACCTGAGATCAAGAAGGTTACAACACCAACAGAGTACACGTCACAAGAGAGTATCCAAGCTGCTGCTGAGATAGAAACTGAAGAAGAGAACCCTGAACCTCCAACAGAGGTGGCAGAAAAGCCTATTGAGCCAAGCCCGGAAGTTGACCATGGTATCGAGTACTTTGAAAAACTTCAGGCAGCTCTGAATGACAGAAGTGCGGACCTTGGTGAATGTTTTGCCGCTAATATTTTTTATGTCAGCTTTAAAGATGGGCTCTTATCCTGGGAATCATGTGCCGAAGGTGATGAAAAACAGAAGCTCATCCACGGCTGGGGTGTCATTAATCATTTTGTAAAAGATATCTTCGGTTTTGAGACAAAGATCAAGAACCTGGAGTGCACACGCGAGAAAAAAAAAGTTGAAGCGAGTGTAGAGACAGCACCGGTACCTCCTGTCATGCCTGTGCCCACGCCTGAAGAGATGGATGCTCAACCCGTAGAAGAGAGCGGATCCATGGTCGAGGATGAAGTTATGGACGGCTCTTGTGTATCAGGCTGTGCAGGGGAAGATGCCTCCACACTCGATGAGGCCAGCAAAGAGATCGATGCGGCGGCCATCATGGAAGAGCCGATGATCAAAAAGGCTCAGGAAATGTTCGAAGCGACGAAGATAACCATCCAGTCAAAAGTCTAATCTGCAGACTTATCCTGTCCCTCTTCAAAGACCTTGGAGATATCACCTGTTACACTGTCAACACCCTCATTAAACTCTTTAGCCGAACATCCTGCAAAGATCATTACCAGTAAAGCAGCTAGTACGAAACTCATTTTCATTGATTATTCCTTTTCGTTTTAATGACAACTATAGCAAAACTATCTTTAATAACTATTCTCGCACCTCAAAGAGTTTTGAGATATCATTACCGATACCGTTAGCACCCTCTTTAAACTCTTTAGCCGAACAACCGCTAAGGGCTAAAACGACACTGAAAACTGCTACTATATTTTTATCAAACATTATTTTAAACTCTTTATATTTACTTTCTTACCCGTTGAGTTGGCTTTTACAAATTCAACTATCATCCCATGAAACAGAGCATAGGTCTTTGGCCGTTCAAGCTCATCTTGACGGGAGAGAAGGCCATCAACACACCACTGTTGGAGATTATGATAAGATTCGAAATTATAACCAAAGGCACGTAATAACCTTGCCGTGTAAGCATCCACAACCATGGCATCTCTTTTACAGGCATAACATAGGATAGAGTCAGCTGTCTCAGGGCCGATGCCCTTTTGTGACAGCAGCCATTGCCTGCTTACCTCTAAAGAGAAATTCTCAAAATCACCATACTCTTTTTTGATGGCACACGAGAGCGCTTTAATATATTTGGCTTTGGACTTAAAAAGCCCACTTGGCCGAATAAGCTCCTCAAGTGTATGCTGCTCTACCGCACAGAGTGATTCAACATCGAGATAGCCTTCAAGGTTATCCAGTGACTTCTCTACCCTCGTCCATTGGGAGTTTTGCGTAAGTATAGCACCGATAATGACTTCAAAACTACCGTAAGCCGGCCACCACATCGGTGGTTTATTTTTTAAAAGATCCTGTTTCTCAAGGAGCTGGTAAAGCTCATAAGAGTCACTAAGCAATCCAGGCCTCAGTCGTGAACTCCCTGCCGTCATTAAACTTCTTAAGCTTGAAGGCCTGTGTACATCTGCCTTCTTCGATATCAAAGACGACCATCTGTAAGATACTTTTGCACTTGTCCGGTACTTCAAAGCGGCCGGGAAGGCCCGTCATAAACCGATGGATCGGCGTCTTGGCATCCATCCCTATGACATTGTCCCTGCAACCCGTCAGACCGATGTCTGTCAAATACCCGGTGCCTTCATCAATTTGGAGGTCATCTGTACCGACATGAGTATGCGTACCCACAATGGCAGAGACCTCTGATCTGAACATCATCAACAGTCCCCGCTTTTCCGAAGTCGCCTCGGCATGCATATCAATAAAGATGTTTTTAACCTCTTCATCTTTCAGTTTTGCAATAGTCTCAGTCGCACAGCGAAAAGGATTGTCAACCATCGGCATTGCATAATGCCCCATAAGGTTAAGTACTGCAAGCTTTTCACCTGTGACTTCATAGACCTTGCACCCGGTTCCGCTTACTTCCTGCGGATAGTTATGCGGTCTCAAAAGTTCAAATTTATCAAACATACCGTGGATCTCTTTTTTATCCCAGGTATGGTTTCCCCCTGTCATCACATCAATACCTGCATTGAAAAGTTCAGCTGCATTTTTAGGTGTCAGACCAAAACCGTGTGAAGCATTCTCATAGTTGGCTATGACAAAGTCTATGTTATGATCTTCTCTTAGATGCTTCAGGTTTTCCTTGATTATGGTACGGCCCGGACGGCCGATGATATCTCCGATGAAAGCAATACGCATTACAGCACCTTTCTTTTTGCATTTCTCAGATAATGCAATACTTCCTTGATGATGTCATCATCATCCTTGCTATGCGCTTTGATCGTCTCGCTCGAACCATTGCTGTAGGTGATCGAGATGTTCTGTCCGTAGTTGCTGATCAGCGTAATGGACTTCTCAATACTTAGTAACTTGATGACGATAAGCTCAAAAAACTGCTTGGTATTGATGTCGAGTTTTCCAAACCTGTCAATAGCTTCTTCTTCAATTTCATAGACTTCAGTGACGTTTTCACAATGACTCAGACGTCGGTAGAGTTCCAGCCTTAAGCGCTCTTCCTGAACGACCTCATCTGAGATATAGGCGGAAATCGCCAGTTTGATATCGACCTTCTTGCGCTCGACTTCCTGCTGGTTGGAAAGTTCTTTGATAGCATCTTCAAGCATGCGAAGGTAGAGGCTGTAACCGATGTTCTTGATGTGTCCACTTTGTGCATCACCCACCAGGTTTCCACCACCGCGTATCTCAAGGTCGTGATAGGCCAGTACAGAACCCGAGCCAAGGAAGGAGTTGGATTCAAGTGCGACCAGACGTTTTTTCGCCTCATCCGTCAGGTTCTCCTTGTCATCGACGATAAAGTAGGCGTAACCCTCGATATGACCACGCCCGACACGGCCTCGAAGCTGATGCAGATCTGCTATACCGAAGCGGTCTGCCCCGTCGATCAGCATCGTATTGACCGATGGCATATGAATACCTGATTCGATGATTGAGGTAGCAAGAAGCATATCATACTCACCGTCATGAAACTTCATCAGCTCTTTTTCTGTTTCCGCCGCCGAGACCTTCGAATGCAGCATCAGGATACGCAGGTTCGGAAGAATCTGCAGCAGTTCCCTCTTCTTGATCGGCATCGTATCAATAGAGTTAAAGACATAAAAGACCTGTCCTCCGCGTCTAAGTTCACGCAGGACTACCTCTTTGATCAGACTCTCATCATACTCTTTAACAAAAGTCCTTACCCCCTGGCGTTCGGACGGAGGTGTCATCAACGTACTCATCTGTTTGATCGAAGACATCGCCTGATTAAGTGAACGCGGGATTGGTGTCGCGCTCATGGAGAGTAGATGCACCTTTTCATACAGTGTCTTCAGTTTCTCTTTCTGCTTGACACCGAACTTATGTTCTTCATCGATGATGACGAGCCCTGCCTTCGCAAACTCTGCCGAAAAGAGTGCATGGGTCCCTACGATGATGTCAATATCCCCTGATTTAAGTCCCTTCAAGATCGCATTTTTCTCTTTGGTTGAAACGAAACGGTCCAGTTTGGCTATCTTGATTTCATAAGGTTCAAAACGCTCACGCAAGGATTTGTAATGCTGGGAAGAGAGCAGTGTTGTCGGTACGATCAGGGCTGATTGATAACCACTGAGATAGGCTGCATACATGGCGTTCATCGCAACTTCCGTTTTACCGAAACCGACATCACCGGAAAGGAGCCTGTCCATGACTTTTTCTTGCCTTATATCATGAATGATCTCGTTGATCGAACGCATCTGATCGTCTGTATACTCAAAGCCTGCTGCATCCTGGAAAGCTTTGATCTTCTTATCGTCTCCTGTTAGGCACGGTGCCTTGATAAGTGCACGTGATGCTGCCAGATTAATGATCTCGCCGGCAATCTCAAAGAGCTTTTTCTTGACCTTGTCTTTGAGTTTGGCAAAGCTGCCTTTTCCAAGCTTGTCCAGAGCAGGCAGTGAACCCGAAGCAATATATCTGTCAATCACTTCAAGATTCTCCACAGGCAACAAAACCCTCTCCTCACCCTGATAAGATATTGCAACAAAATCCTTGACACCTCCAAGTATCTCCGCCTGTTCTATCTTTTCAAAGATACCCACACCATAATCTTCATGAACGATATAGTCACCCGGTTTCAGTTCATCCAGGATGATACTTGTCTTTTTGCGCCGTTTTTTCTTGACCTCTTTGTTCAGTGAGAAGATCAGCTCTTTTTCACCGATAAGATTGACGATCACATCGGAATAAACAAGCTTTATATCGTTGAGTTCATGGATATCATGCTGCTTGACCTGTGCCTCATTGGAAGCGATCAAGGTTATTTTTTTATTTTTATGCACATCCAAAGACCGATGAATGTCTATAACGGAAAACTCTTTGTACTCTTTAGCCTCAGGAATGACCTTGATATCAAACAGACTTTCATCTACCGCATTCTCATCAAAGGCATAAATCTCTTCAAGTTCAAGCGAAAGATCGTTGAGAAAGACAGCCTCTTTGCCTTCCATAAAAGGCTTAGCAAGCGTCTCAAGATGCCATAACCCCAATGAAGGTATATCTTTGACAAAACTATCTGATGTACTCTTCTCACATCTTAGTTTAAGCGTGTCATACTCCTCTTCATCCAGGGCAAAAAAAGCAGGCGTAATCTCAATACTCTCAATCTCTTCTTTAATGCTCTTTTGTGTCTCTAGTTCAAAGGCACGTATCTCTTCGATCTCATCATCAAAAAGCGATATTCTATAAGGGTAAGGGGCAGCGATAGGATAGACATCAATAATATCTCCACGGAAGGATATTTCGCCTTTCTCTTCTACGATATCCACAAAGGTGTATCCCCAAAAAAGCATCTCTTTTTTAAAGGACTCCAAAGCAATCGTGCCCCCAAACTCCAAGCTCTTTACAGCACAAAGCTCAGGACTTGGTAAAGCATGAGAAAGCGTTTTGATCGGCGATATGACGAGGGGTTTCTTCGATGCACTCACGTATCTGTTCAAAGCGGCAAACAGTTCAAACAACTCGCCTTTAAATGAGCGGAGGTCATCCCCGCTGACTGCGCGCAGATCGGGAAAAAGCAAGACCTCTTTTCCCAAAAACCTTGCCAGGTCTGCCGAGGCTGAAGCCTCTTTATAATCTTTTACAATGATAAGTTCGGGGGAGTTTTTCTGAAGGTACTCGTATAGTCTACTTTGGCTCACGCCTCTTTCTTCTTCTCGTCCGTGACGGTATTGACAGCTTTGTTTCTCAACTCTTTGTTCTTGATCTTGCTTTCACCTTCAAAGTGGCCTTTAGCCTCAATGATCAGTTCACCTGAAAGGATAGACCCGAGGACCTTACCTGATGCCATGATCTCCAGTTTATTACTGTCGACTGAACCTTCGACTAAACCTTGAACTACCAGGTGATGCGTATGGATCTCACCACGCACCTTTCCGCTTTTACCGATTGTAACTAGTTTTTTTGACTTGATCGAGCCTTCAAACTCACCGTCTATATAGAGATTACAGTCAAGTGTCATCTCGCCCTTGATAAAAGAACCTTCTGTGATGATTGTGGTGTTGTTGTTTTGTGCAGGCGCGTCGTCGCTGTGATTAAAGATTGCCATGGTACGTTTTTTTCCTTTTCAAATATCGAGTTATATGAAGCTATATTCCATTTTACAAACCAAAACGGATTTAAGGCCCTTTGTACAAACCTAACCTCGTAATGCAGATGTGGGCCGTTAGACATACCGCTGTTACCGGTATAGCCTATCAGGTCTCCCCGTTTTATATACTGTCCTGATTTTACCACAATTTTATTAAGGTGGCCGTAATAGGTTTTAAAACCAAAGCTGTGATCGAGGATAATAAGTCGACCATACCCGCTGCTCTTATGCGGTGCTGCCCATTCGGCTACAGCATCAGCTGTCGCATAAACCGGTGTGTTCATCGGAGCTTTGAGGTCTGATCCGCGGTGAAACTCTTTCCTGTCCAGAGTAGGATGTACACGATAGCCAAACTTTGATGTCAACCCTTTGTATTCCACTGGAGACCCGTTTGGTATATGCTGCATCAAAACAGCCATCTCTTCGGAAGTTACAGTCGCAAGGTCTACCCTTTCACTCAGGGGAGTCCCCTCTTCTGCAGAGATTCCAATAAGGCTCTCAATCTCGGATAGCTTGTCAGTGATGGTAACGAGTTCATCCCGCTTCATCTGTAATGTGTTTTCAGTCATCTCGACTGTTTTCATAAGCTTCTTGTTCTTCTCTTCCAAAGCACTAAACGCACTCTTTAACTCGTCTTTTTTTGTCTGAATCTCATTCACACTGACATTTAAATAAGCAATTGAAAAAGCTGCCAGCGCAAAGATGAAGAGAATAAATACCAGCAGATATATACCGGCATGTTTGATGATCTGATGAAGATTAAACTGTTTAATCCCATGTTCATCATGAATCGTAATAGTAAACTGATTATGCAAAGACACCCCTTTCGAAAAGTCTAACAAAACTTTGTAAACGCTTCTGCAACGCTGAAGGAGCCGAAGACCAGATAATTCTCATCCTCTTCGATTCCCTCAAAGGTTTTATATTCGAGTCCATTTTTCACGATCGCATCAACCAAATCTTCTTGAGCGACAATACGTCCGTTCTCGACTGGAAGAACCTCCACCCTTTTTACAATAGGGCTAAGTATTCGTAATATCGACAAATAATCCTTGTCTTTATAGCTATTATAGACAAGATTGACTGATTTGTGACAAAAACTCTTTGAAATAGCCTCTGCTGCAAGCGTATTATGCCCCATATCCAGCCAGACATTGGGCTTTATGCGTTGCATTCTACCCTGAAGCGGCTGATATTTAAATAAGTTTTTCTTAACTTTAAATCCCAAGGCCTTGACAACACTCATGGCCAACAACAGGTTTTCATAGAGATAATGCGGCATTTCAAATGCCTGTGAGACCTCTTCTGCAATCGAAACCATTTCATCATCCACAAGCTCTTTATAGTCGATAAACTCAATATTCTTGTCTTTTTTCAATGACCTCGCTGTATCCCAAACCTCTTTATAAGTTTGCTCAGAGACGATTGCTTTGGAAGTGACACTTCGAAGTTTGGTCGCTGCGATCGATTCAATCGTATCACCTAAGAAATCCTCATGATCCAGGCCGATCGGTGTAATAACAGAAATGAGTTTATCAAAAACATTTGTCGCATCATGTTCTCCGCCAAGACCCGCTTCAAGTACGACATAGTCGCATTTCTCATACACCATCATCGCTAAAAAGGTTGTATATTCAAAATAACTCAGACTATTTTGAAACTCCGGCTCCAGTATCGTTAAGAGCTTTTGATGGGCTTTTTCCAGCGTTTCATTATCGATATTTTCCCCGTTAAGCCAAATACGTTCATTGAATTCAGAAATATGTGGAGATGTATAGTGGCCTGTATCATACCCCAGAGCGAGAAGGGCATTGGCAATAAACCTTCCCGTAGTCCCTTTGCCGTTGGTACCGACAAGATGAATAATCTTTGGTACCCTCAGTTTCTCTTGAATAGAAGTGTAAGCACGCGGCATACGTGTATAGTCTATCTCACTGTAATAAAGCGGTTTACGCGTTAAAAACTCTTCTAAACTCATGAGGATACGATCTGGTTGCGTCCGTTATTCTTGGCCTTGTATAGCCTTTCATCCGCCGCTTTTAACATTAAACTCTCCGAAGGATGCTCTTCTCTGAAAGCGATCCCTCCGCTGATCGTCACCTGAAGCTTCTGTGCTCCATAGACAAAACGGCTGATCTCGAGTTTTTGCCGGACTTTTTCAGCAAAGATCATCGCCCCGTTTCGGTCAGTCTCACTTAAGATGGCAAGGAACTCTTCTCCCCCGTACCGGCCCACAATATCAACACTTCTTGCGATCTCTTTAAAGATCTTCGCGAAACCTTTAAGGACAATATCTCCAGCTTCATGCCCGTAAGTATCATTGATCTTTTTAAAATAGTCAATGTCAAAAAAGACGACACTGTAAGGTTTCTCGTACCGCTTGAACTCGCCTTCACGGATATCAAGGAACTCATCAAGTGCCCGTTTGTTATAAAGTTTT
>JBFFSC010000058.1:0-9879 GCA_041572615.1 Sulfurimonadaceae bacterium | reverse complement strand
TCTGATGTCACACAGGTCAAAGAGGTCTTGACGGTTATCTCTGATATTGCCGAGCAGACGAACCTTTTGGCACTTAATGCAGCGATTGAGGCGGCACGTGCTGGTGAACATGGACGCGGGTTCGCCGTCGTTGCGGATGAGGTCAGAAAGCTTGCAGAACGTACGCAGAAATCGCTTTCTGAGATCAATGCGACGATTGGTGTCATTGTCCAGTCGGTCATCGATGCTAGTGAGCATATCAGCTCCAATGCCAAAGAGATCGAGCACCTTTCGGAGTATGCGAATAATGTCGAATCCGAGATCAACACCAGTGTGGAGTCGATAGAACGTTCGATTCATCAGGTCGATGAGACGGTCACTGGTTATATCTCCAACTCTGAAACTGTGCAGTCAATGATCGCGAAGGTGGCACAGATCGAGTCTATCTCATCAGAGAACAGAAAAAGTGTAGATGAGATCACTGAGGCATCTGCCAATATGTCTAAGATGACGGCTAAGCTGAACAATATGCTTGAAGAGTACAAAACCTGAGTCATCATTTCTTCTAGGCAACTCTTCGAAGTGAAGGGTGTGTCTATTCCCCTTGTTTAAACGCCTTTTTTCCCACAACAACACGCTATAATTACGCCATGAAACAATTATTGATACTTTTTTTATTAAGTGCCTTTGCCTGTGCACAGACACTTCATCTTACGACACCCTCGAACCCTTCACGTCTTAATCCGCTTTTAGCGACGGATGCAGGAAGTTCCGAGATTGCAGGTTTTATCTTCAGTGCACTTGTTAAATATGACAAGGATGGAAAGACAATCATCGGAGACCTGGCAGAGTCATACCATTTTGAAGATAATACAACACTGATCTTCAATCTTCGCCGTGGAGTCAAATGGCATGATGATAAGGAGTTTAGTGCGGATGATGTCGTCTTTACCTTTGAGTTGATACACTCTCCTAAAGTCGTCACGCCTTATACGTCAACATTCAGAATGGTCCAATCTGTCAAGGCTCTGGACAGATATACGGTTGAGGTCATCTATAAGAAGCCTTATTTCAAAGCTTTGGAAACATGGATGATGCAGATCGTACCCAAGCATATCCTTGAGTCGGAAGAGAATGTGATGGGCTCATCTTTTAATACAAAGCCTATCGGAACAGGTCCATACAGACTCAGCAAATTGGAGTTCTCAAAGAATATTGAACTGAGTGCTTTTGATGACTATTTTGAGCATAAGCCGTATATTGACAAAATATCCTTTCATGTTATAGCCGATCCGACAACACGGTTTTTGATGTTAAAGTCCAAGCAGATCGATATCGGTATGCTTGAACCGATGCAGCTTGACCGGCAGGTCGATAAGAAGTTTTTTGATTATTTTCAACGTATCGAGCAGATATCATATTCCTATACTTACCTTGGGTTTAACCTGAAGCTTGAAAAGTTCAAGGACAAGCGTGTACGTGAAGCGCTCTCTTTGGGAATCAACAGGCAAGAACTGGTCGATATTTTGTTTTTGGGACACGGACAAGTCTGTACAGGTCCTTTTTTACCGGGCGGAGCCGCATTCAATGATAAGGTGGAAGCACCTTCGACAGATGTAGTACGGGCAAAAAGCTTGTTAAAAGAGGCCGGTTATGACGAAGAAAACCCTTTTGTCTTTGAGATAGCGACGTCTAATTCAACGGAAGTACGTCCTTATGCAGCCCAGATTATTCAGCATCAGCTTGCCAAAATAGGTGTCGAGGTGAAACTTCGTGTGATGGAGTGGCAGGCATTTTTAAACATGGTCGTCTTTCCGAGAAAATTTGAAACGGTACTTTTGGGGTGGTCGCTTTCATTAAGTCCTGACCCCTATCTGGTCTGGCACTCTGACAACGACAAACCGGGAGCCTTTAATTTTATCGGCTATAAAAATGAGAAAGTAGACAGGCTGATTAAAAAGGCGGAAGGCATCATCGATAGGGAAAAGTTGGCTACGGTGCAAAAAGAGATCTTTGAACGGGTTGTTGCCGATAATGCCTACCTGTTTTTATATATCCCAAACAGCATTAGTGTCATCAACAGAAAAATCAGTCCAATAGAACCGACGATAAGCGGCTTCTGGCATAACCAGATAGAGTGGAAGATGGCTGAGGAGAAGTAATGACAATTTTATTTGATTTGGACGGTACTCTGATCGATTCGACCGAAGCGATTCTCGAGGGATTCCATCACACGTTTGACTTTTATCAACGAGCACATCCTACGGATGATGAGATCAAAGCATTGAT
The DNA here is from genome assembly GCA_041572615.1 of Sulfurimonadaceae bacterium. Lineage (GTDB taxonomy): Bacteria > Campylobacterota > Campylobacteria > Campylobacterales > Sulfurimonadaceae. Next base: position 7,611 of record JBFFSC010000058.1, on the reverse strand, counting down.
TGGACACCCATTGGATGTTATGTATACCGAGCTTGGGATAGAAGAGGACTTGGTATGGGATTTCGTCAGGACCTATAAAGAACATTATCAGACTATTCATTGTCAGAAGACGGTTCTGCTGGAGCATGCCAAGGAAGCGATCAGAGAAGCTCAAAAGATTGCCCGTCTGGGTGTGGTGACGACGAAGACAGGTGAATACTCGCGTCAGCTCTTAGAGCATTTCGGTGTGATGGATGCCTTTGAGGTCCTCATCGGTAGAGAGCATGTTGACAATCCAAAACCGCATGCAGAACCTATAGATAAAGCCATCAGTATGATGAAATGCGATAGAGAGGAATGCTGGATGATAGGTGATACACGTCTTGATATTGCCTCGGCACAAAATGCCGGAATACGTTCCGTAGGCGTGACCTCTGGGTATGATAAGCATGAGCAACTATCCACACTGACCGATATCATTGAAGCCAATGCCCTGGAAGCGGTGAAATATATTTCCAGATATAAATAAAGAAGGTGGTTTTTTCTTAGGTTATTTTCTGTAGAAATGACATTAGCTCCTATTTACATTTAATCTGCTACTATTACCGCTATTAATTTATAAGGAAAGCATATGCCTTTATTAGACAGTTTTACAGTTGATCACACGGTTATGAAAGCACCGGCAGTACGCCTTGCCAAAAAGATGAAAACGCCTTCAGGTGATGATATCACTGTGTATGATCTCCGTTTTTATGAGCCGAACAAAGACTTGATGAGCGCAACGGGTATCCACACGCTTGAGCACCTTTTTGCCGGTTTTATCCGCGAGCATCTGAACTCGGACAAAACAGAGATCATTGATGTCTCTCCTATGGGATGCCGTACCGGATTTTACATGAGTACGATCGGAACACCAAGCGAAGAAGAGGTGGCAAAAGCCTGGAAGGAATCGATGGAAGATGTCAAAAAGGTAGCCAAGCAGGAGGATATTCCTGAGCTTAATATCTATCAATGTGGTACCTACAAGATGCACTCCCTTGATGATGCAAAGAAGATTGCAGATGATATGCTTGCCCAAGAGATAGGTGTTATGGATAATGAGGCTATCAAGCTTGATCTTAGTAAGGTCGATCAGGCCTAATGGACAATAATGGGTTTTGACTCATCTTCACACAAGGCCGTACAGAGCGATGACGGATCCTATACGGCCTACAGCAAAGAGTTCGACGAACATTATCATTCAACCCGTGATGGGGCTTTGAATGAATCACTTTCAAAACATGTCACCCCGGCATTAAAGCACACTCAAGACAGAGATGAAATAACGATATTGGACATCTGTTTTGGCTTGGGGTTTAATACACTGGCAACGCTCTATGCCCTAAAAGACACTTCAACAAAAGTCACGATATATTCGCCTGAGTTTGATGAGGAACTTGTCGCTTCTCTGATCGACTTTTCCTATCCCGAAGCCTTTGATGAGTTTAAAGATATTATCAGGTCACTGAGCCAAAAACAAAAGTATGAATCTGACAAGGTGAATATCTACATCTACCTCGGCGACGCCAGAACATTTGTAAGAGAGACGAAAGAAAAGTTTGATATCGTCTATCAGGACGCCTTTAGTCCAAAAAACAACCCTATGTTATGGACAGATGAATATTTCAGAGATATCGCTGCATTGATGAAAGAGGATGCCATTCTAACGACTTATTCAGTTGCCTTGCCGATACGTATTGCGATGTACGAGAACGGACTGGGCGTTTATACCCATAAAGGAGAAGGGTTTAGAACGGCCACACTGGCCTCAAAGTCTGCTTTATCAGCGTATGAGAAGGTCGATGTCGAACACAAGATGGCATGTAATCCGGATGTGAGTTCTTTAAAAGACTAGGCTTTTTTTTCAACCTGCATCAGCCAGGAGAAAAGCTCTGCGACGGCCTTATAGAGTCGAGGTGGGATCTCTTCATGTATCTCAAGGTTAAGCAGGGAATCGACCAGTGCCTTGTTCTGAAAGACGGAGATGTCATGTTCCTGGGCTAGCCGGATGATCTTCTTGGCGATCTCACCTTGTCCCTTGGCTAAGAGTTCAGGTGCGATGTTCTTGTCTTGGTCATATTTTAATGCAGCAGCTTTGTGTGAATGTGATGAGTGCTTCATAGTTTAATAGAGGGCGCTTATCTTGTCAATCTCATCCCAGGATAGAGACTGTTTCTTTTCAGGATTGAAGAGATGGAAGATATACCGGGCAAACATGTCCGTCTCAATATTGACTTTGTATCCAACCGTATATACACCAAAGAGACTCTCTTTGAGGGTATGAGGGATGATCGTCAGTCTAAACCCGTTGTCTGTGACCTCATTGATCGTCAGACTGACGCCGTCAACAGTGATCGATCCTTTCGGTACCAAAAAGCGCCTGTACTCTTGGGCAATAGAAATGTAAAAATCGGTAGAGTTACCGTTGTTCTGTATTCTTGTTATCTCACCGATACAATCGACATGCCCCTGGACAATGTGCCCTTCAAAGCGATCACCCATCTGCATGGCAGGTTCCATATGGACTTTTCCTTTGAGGTTCTCTGTGGCGATATAGGCCTGGGTCTCAGGTGAAAGTTCGACTGAAAAACCCTGAGGCAGGATTTTAATAACGGTCAGACAAGCCCCGTTGATCGCGATGGAGTCTCCGATCTTCGGACGGTATTGCGATTGGAGGCTGAGCTCGTTGTTCCTGTAGCCCTGGACAGTTGCCATTTCTCGGATCAGACCTGTAAACATACTTTATCCTAGGTGTTTTTTGATAAGTTTATCATAACTGCTTTGTAAAGCGGCAAATGCGTCTTCGATGCTTGCAGCCTGGTTGGTCGTATACATCATCAGTGCAGCATTGAGTCTGGCATATCCGAGGATATCTTCACTAGGATGTTCAAGTTGTTCGACCATCTCGTTCAGGGTCAGTTCTTTTTTTGCCTCATAACTCGTTAATCCGAATTCAGCCGGGTCAACAGGCAAAGAGTAGGAGTGGCCGCCTTCAACGACAAGGATCTTAGTCTTTTTAAGGACTTCAGGGGTACCTTCGCTCCCGCGTACGATGATCAGGCGTTTGTATTGTGGACCATAGAGTTCCTTGTAAAGGTCAAAGTAAGGAAGATGGTGCATGCCGATGAGGGCAAAGTCACTCTCAGCCACATTATGAAGTTTCTCAATGGTGTTAAAGGCAGAACGCAGGCCCAAGGCACGTCGAAGGTCAGTGAGTTTGGAGAGTTCAGGAAAAAAATCAGCCCGGTCAAAATAATGGACGTTTGAGCTGAATTTGGTATTCTCGTAGAAGTCCTTGGGATTGAACCCAAGTTTGCTCGGCTGTGCCCTGTCACCATGGACGACAACAGGGATCTTGGGTACCAGTTGAGCCGCAAGCAGCATCACAGGCAGGGATTTTACCTTTCCGTCAAGGGGATAACCGATCTCAAGACTTTTTTTGATTGGTGTCTGTTTGATGCGCTCTTTCATCGCATCGATGGCACCGAGTAGTTCATCCCTGTCCTCGCCCTGGACACGCCATCCCAGTAAAAAAGCAGCAGTCTGTTCAGGTAGGGCGGTACCGTCAAGTATCATGCCCATTGCCTCATGCATCTCTTCACGCGTAAGATGGCGATTTCCCTTAGGCCCTGTTCCGACGGCTTTTAAAAAGGCATGAAAACGCATCAGAAAACGATCTTTCCGTCGCTTTGAAGTTTGGCAATGATGTTTTTTGCCTTTTCATGTCCTCCATAGGCAGCTTTTCGGCACCATTCAAGGGCTCTGTCCTGGTCGGCTTCACATCCGTGTCCCTGATCATACATCTGACCAAGGTTATATTGGGCTGTAGGAAGATTTGCTTCGGCAGCTTTTGTGAATAGATAGAAGGCTTTGTTGTAATCCATTTCTACGCCGTGTCCCTCTTTATAAAGTACACCCAGATTGTTAAAGGCTTCCATATTACCGCGCTTTGCCGCTTCTTCATACCAAAAAGCCGCTTCTGAGAAATTCTGGATACAGCCTAGTCCTTTTTCAAGCATCATCGCTGCTTCGTATTGGGCTTGAGGGACTTCTTTGATGGCTGCTTCAAGAAAATACTCATGAGCTTTGAACATATCATGGGCGAGGCCTTCTCCATGGATCAATAATACGGCAATGTTATACAAGGCCAGAGGGTGCTTCTGTTCGGCTGCTTTTTCATACCAGTGTACGGCTTGATCAATATCCTTGGCAGTTCCCTGTCCGTTTTGATACATGTAGCCAAGACTCGCCTGTGCAGTCGCATCGCCGGATTGGGCCAGTTCACTGTAGAGCTTTAAAGCGGTCTCAAAATCGGAATTATTATAGGCAGTGTGGGCGTGTTCGATCATAATGTAGTAGACTCTTTATCTTAAAATTTTTTTCTTGATAGAAATATTTTCGATTATTTTTAAAATTATAGCGGTTGAAGGTTATAGAATGATTTAATATTATGATTAACTCTTTTCAATGATGACAGTGACACAGGTCCCGTCTTCGATATTGGTGGCCAGCAGTTCTCCATGATATTGCTGTTCAACGATGCTTTTACTCATATATAGACCGAGTCCATGCCCGTGCTTCTCTTTCTTCGTAGAAAAGTACGGGTCGAAAATATAGTCAAGATCGTCCTGGCTGATCCCTCCGGCATTATCTTTAATCTGGATATGAAGTTTGTCATCCACTTCAATGACATCGATATCGATGTTTGCCGGAGCAGTGTTGTGTCTCAAGAAGGCTTCCTGGGCATTCTTTAGGATATTAAGGACGACTTGATACAGCTCACCGGTAACCATCGTGGAAAGAAGGTGTTCTTCACCTTTGATAGCGATCGAGATCTTTTGCTCCTTAAAAGAGTTGGAGATGATGGCAGCGGATTTTTCCAGCAGATCATGCAAAGTTATCAGGCAGGTTCGATGTGTCGGCTCATACATCGTGCGGAATTCGTCGATGATGGTAGATAGTTCGTTGGTGTATTTCTCGATACGATGGACCTGGTCGTTAAAGGCATCGATGTCGATCTCACCTAAGGCAAGTGAGAGTTTCAGCTGGGAGGAGACGGCTGAGATACGTGAAAGGGGTTGTCTCCATTGATGCGCGATCATGCTCAAAAGCTCGTTCATCTGTATGTTTCTGTTTTGTATGAACAGTTTTTCCTGCTGCTCTTTCTGTTTTGCTATTGCCTGTGCCACACGCTCCTCAAGTTCTTGGTTAAGAATGGCAAGTTCATTGATCTGGGCATATTGGGCAATGGCGGTACGTATAGAGATGAAAAGCTTCTCAATCGTCAAATCTGTTTTGGATTTGTAGTCATTGATATCGTAGTCGTCTATGATCTCGCGTTCAGGAACATCGCCGGGTTGCCCGGTACGGATGATAATACGTGTGATATCATCATTAAGCTGTTGACGGATAAATTTGGCGACTTCCAGTCCGGCATCGTTTGTCTCCATACCGATATCAAGCAGCACGATGGCAAAGTCGGATTCGCGGGAGAGGATCTCAATGGCTTCCTGTGCGCTGTAAGCAGATTGAAAAGAGAGGGACATACCTTTGAAGGTCAAGTCCTTGAGGGCGAACTTGGTAACGGTATGGATGTCCTTGTCATCGTCGACAATGATCAGCTTCCAGGTAGCCGGTTCCATCTCCGGGATATTATCAGTTTCAGAAGCAAAGTTGTAAAGTGTTGTTTCAGCCATTGTCGTCACCATTCATTTATAAGAATTAATATATTGTAATATCTTGTGTATAAAATAGAAAGTGTGGAAGTGAGATTAGTTTGTTTTTTTAATGTTGAAAGCCTTTTCGTATCTTCTTTTTCACCTTCATCTTTTTATATTATATTAAATATTTTTTTAAATTATGAAATGAGTGCGTAAAACAGTGTAATAAAGGTATAATTTCATTATTAAAACAATCAGAAGCGTCATATCGTTGACGTTTTCATTGAAAACAATTTTCTCAACCTTTAAAATAGGTTCAGAAAGGATCACTTTTGAACTATGATGTAATTGTCGTTGGTGGAGGGCATGCCGGAATAGAGGCTGCTTTGTCTGCTGCTCGTATGAATCAGAAAACACTTCTGATCTCTATGCTTGCCGAAAATGTCGGTGCAACCTCATGTAACCCTGCCGTGGGAGGACTTGCAAAAGGTCATCTGGTCAAGGAGCTCGATGCGCTTGGCGGACAGATGGGTCTTATCACGGATGAAGCGGGTATACAGTTTCGTATATTGAATGCGGCAAAAGGTCCGGCTGTACGTGGGACCCGCGCCCAGATCGATATGGACAGATATCGTGTCATCGCACGAAACATCACATTGAATACACCCAACCTTGAGCTCCTTCAGGAGACGGTGGATAGCCTGATCCTGGATGGAGACAGTGTCGTCGGGGTTAAGACAGAGTTTTTGAACGAATATATGGCTTCAAAAGTCATCCTGACGACAGGGACATTTCTGCAAGGGGTCGTGCATATCGGTGAGACAACGCATGAAGCGGGCCGTTTTGGAGAGTTCTCAGCCAAGAAGTTGGGAATGCAACTGCGCGAACTCGGTCTTGATGTGGGACGCTTGAAAACAGGGACCTGTCCGCGTGTGGACAGCTCGAGCATAGACTTCTCCGTGATGGAAGAGCAGCCCGGTGATGAACTTCCGGCTCCTTTCTCTTTCAGAACAGACAGAGAAGCATTCAAGAGAGAAAAAAAACAACTTCCATGCTATATCACCTATACAAATGAGACGACGCACCAGATCATTGAATCGAATTTTCACCGTGCACCGCTCTTTTCCGGACAGATCGAAGGGGTAGGCCCGCGCTATTGTCCGAGTATTGAAGACAAGATCAACCGTTTCAGGGACAAGGATCGCCATCACCTCTTTATCGAGCCGCAGACCTGGGAAAATACGGAGGTCTATGTGAACGGGATGTCAACCTCATTGCCGCCGGATGTACAGCGTGAGATGATCCATTCTGTTAAAGGTATGGAAAATGCCCGAATAGTGCGTTATGGATACGCAATCGAGTATGACTATATCAATCCGACCGACCTTAAACACTCGATGGAGACAAAGAAGATCAAGAACCTCTATCTTGCAGGACAGATCAACGGGACGACAGGATATGAAGAAGCTGCCGCACAAGGGTTGATGGCAGGTATCAATGCCGCCTTGGCCAATCAGGGGAAAGAGCCTTTTATCCTGAGGCGTGATGAAGCCTATATCGGAGTGATGATCGATGACCTCGTGACGAAAGGGACGAAGGAGCCTTACCGGATGTTTACCTCCCGTGCAGAGTACAGGCTGCTTCTGCGGGAGGAGTCGGCAGATCTTCGCCTGAGTGATTACGGTCATGAACTGGGTCTGCTCAGTGATGAGGTTAAAGCCGATGTTGACCTAAAGAAGGCCCAGATTTCTCAAGGGGTGAAATATCTTACAGAGAATGAATGTACACCGCACAAGGAGTTCCTGGAGTTCCTTGAATCAATCGGTGAAGAGAAGATCACGGACAAGACATTGGCGATTAATATTGCTGCAAGAAAGTCATTTACCCTTGAAAAGCTCTTAAAACTGGAGCAGCGCATTGCGGAGTTTGATGA
>JBFFSC010000057.1:0-9960 GCA_041572615.1 Sulfurimonadaceae bacterium | reverse complement strand
TACTATTCGACAAAAGAGAAAAATGGCAGAGGTTTGGGGTTATACATGGCAAAAAACATCATCGAAAAACATCATAAAGGCACCCTAATAGCTTATAATGATGGAGAGTGGACCGTCTTTACCATCACCATAAGACAACGATAAGCCTTCATTTTAATTGATGATAGCATCATGCCACTGCACAAGTGTCAGTCGATATCCTTCTTCGACAGGGACGACCTCATGACTGTAGATCGGATTGCTGGGAAAGATGATCATATCTCCGGCTTCGGGAAAGAACCTCACCGGATCTCCCTTACTGTCAAAAAGATAGTTGAAAAGCAGCTCTCCGCCTTTGAAATGCATGCCCTCCTTATCCTTGTGAGATGATGAAGAGGTCGCAAACAGTACCGTACTGAGTTTGCGTTGCGGTGCGACCTGGATAAAACCGACCGTTTCCCCCTTATCATCAATGAGTTCATTGGAGTCATCCGCATGCTTGATATAAAACGACCCTTTGGTATATTCAAGTGTCTGTACCTCGGTGGATGTCGTCAGAGCGATATTGAAAAAATCTTCAATATTTTTCTGGTGTGCTTTGAAACTCAACTCATAGGCGTTTTGAAAGATCATCGGAAGCTTATGCTGCAGCGTCTTTCGAATACTTCTGTCAAGTTTTGGCTTGATAAGCGAGTTTTTCTGCCGTGCTTTTACTTTGGCCTGTTCTGCTTCGGAAGCCTCACTCGTATATTTAGCGATCTCATGACAGGTAGTGAGTGACAAAAAGTTCTTAATAATCAGATAGGGGTATTCATAATAAGGGTTTGGCATAAGCCGCGTTTCCAGCTTTAAACCGGCAATGAAATCATCGCAGAAAACATGGTTACTTATCTGTTGCATTGTATAGTCTTTGTATTAGAGATTAAAACAGGGAGTTGAATGCCTTTAAGTCCATTAACAGCTCAATTCATCGCGGAAGTATACTTCGCGAATACTTAACAAACAGCCATGCAATGACCTAATAATGGTCTGACAATATCATAATAATATGATTATGAGAATTTTTCGCCATTACTGTCCGTACCAGAAATTTATTTTTTTTCAAAAAAAACACATGTTAACAAATTTACGCTAGAATATTTCATCGTCTAGAGGGAGCGCTAAAAACACTTGCAGATAATCAACTCAAGCAATCGTATTCTACTGATACTTTTTAGCCTGATCGGCTTCATCACGATGGTCTTTCTCTATTTGGGACATTTTCAGTACAAGTTCGTACTTAAGACCATTGTCGATGAAGAGCAGAAGATCGCGACCAAGGTCTATACCAACACCTTCAAACATATCGCCAACCATTATGAGTCAATAGCCAACAGTATCTTACTCAACAAAGAGGTCGTCAATGCCTTTGAAAGGCAAGACAGGGTTGAACTTCTCAAACTCACTAAACCGATGTACGAAGAGCTCATTACTGAAAATCCCTATTTACATATCATGCACTTTCACACCAAAGAGACAAAGAGCTTTTTGCGTCTGCACAAACCCAACAAGTTCGGAGATGACCTCAGCAGTATCCGTCACATGATCAACAATGTCAACCAGCGTTATGTCAAACAGATCGGTGTCGAAGTCGGTCGCTACGGTATCTACTACCGGATCGCCGTACCTGTGTTCAATGCAGAGGGAAAACATCTGGGTGCCTTTGAGTTCGGTATCAATATCGACTATATTTTCAACCTGTTCAACAATGACTATGGGTTTGAGACCATCTTGTTACTGCATAAAAACATCTTTGATGCCATCTACGAAAACAACAAAGATTTGAACTACCGACCTTTTTCTAATCAATATTATGTCGTTATACCGGACAATAACCTGAGTCATGTCTATACCTCTGTCCTTCAACGCCTCTCGGACTCGGTACTGCACTCAAAGTTTGTACTGCTTGAAGATGATGTCAATTCCGATGTCGTCTTCAAAGTGACCGAACTCCACAGTGTCTCGGGTGAGGATATCGGTGAGATCGTCTTTGTAAAAAACCTGAACTATTACACGGATAAGATCGATTATATTCAGAACACATCTATCGCACTGGCTATCTTTCTTCTTCTCTTCTCAGTTTACTTCTTGCGTAAACTCTTCACCAGTTTCATGAAGACGGTTCAGAGTTACCAAAGTAAAATCGAGATCAAGAACCGTACGCTGACAAAACTGATCAACCTTGACCACCTGACAAAGATCAATAATAGACAGTCCATAGAGACGATCATCCAAAACGAGCTGAACCGGGCAGCACGTTATTCCAATGCACTCTCTATACTTATGTTTGATATCGATGACTTCAAGAAAATCAATGACACCTATGGACATAATGCAGGTGACAAGGTCCTCAAAGATATTTCAAAAGTCGTTCTTTCGGTGATCAGGGACACCGACCATTTTGGGAGATGGGGAGGCGAAGAGTTCATCCTCGTTGCAACGGAGACCGTACTTGAAGATGCTATCGTCCTGGCGGAGAAGATTCGTGAAGCCATTGCCTCTTTTAAATTTATCGAATCACACAGTGTAAGCTGCAGTATCGGGGTTGCACAGTATCATGAGGGAGAAGATCTTGACACCCTCATCCACCATGCTGACCTTGCGATGTACGAAGCCAAGTACAGCGGGAAAGACAAGGTCATCGCCCACACCCTCTAATCAGGCTTATTCCTTGTCTACACTGGAACGCTTGTAGAAGACATACCCGATACCCACGAGAAAGCCTATCAATCCAATGAGACCCTGTAGTTCTAAAAAGTTCATATTCTATCCTTTTGTGATCTGAAATTCTAACATAAAGTACTGCCAGGTTAAAAAGTATATCAGTGCGAAAAGATGAGTGATAACAACTGCTTTTAAATCTCACTGTAATACGTAGAAGATAAAAAAGTCATCCTCATCAAGGTCATTTCTACCCTGAAAAGCGAGATTAGAAACTCTAAATTTAATCATACAAACTGCGAATTTCAACCCTGCCGTCAAGCCAAAACTTTTTCTATGCTATACTTAAAGCATAATCTTTATTAATGAGGGTCACATGAAAATATCAAGGATTGCCTACGCTCTGATTATCATACCGCTTCTAACCGCTCTGTTCTTCAGTGCAATCTACTTTTTCCAGACCTATCAGATGCATGACAAGCAAGAGATATATTTCTCCAATAAACTTCAACAGGCAAACATGCAGCTTCAATCTTATGAAAATGCCTATAATTTGCTCTCACAAAGCATCTATGAGAACATCATCCACAAAGAGAACATTGTTGCCATTGTAAAAAAAGCGAACTATGCCATTGACCCTAAGGAACTGGCTCAATTACGCCAGGAACTTTACCAAGAGCTTCTGCCACTGTATGAAAACTTGAAAAGACTCAATATCAGGCAACTCCATTTTCATCTGCAGGGAAATACTAGCTTTTTGCGCTTTCATCGTCCCGAGAAGTTCGGTGATTCACTTATTGGCGTGCGCTATTCCATTGACAAGGTCAATAGAACAAAAACACCGGTTCACGGCTTTGAAGAGGGGCGTATCTACAATGGCTTCCGTAATGTCTATCCCATCTTGTCCAATGGCCGGGTTGTGGGAACCGTAGAAATTTCCTACTCTTTTGCCGCCATCCGCGATGAAGCCCAAAAGATCTACCCTGCCTACCATGACTTCATTCTGAAAAAAGAGGTCAGAGACACCAAGGTTGAAAAAGATGAGTGGGATAACTACCTTCCCTCTTCCCTGTCCTCAAAATACCTAATAGACAGGAGTATCCACTCGGATAAGGCTTATGCGCATATCCGCCAGGAGATCATCGAAGCTATCAACGAAGAGATTTCGCCCCAAGCCCGTAAACAATTGAACGATGGAACACCTTTTGTGCTTCATAGTCATCTCAATAACGAGAACTACCTCATCACTTTTATTCCGATTTCCAATATCGAGAACAAGCATGTCGCTTATTTTATCTCCTATCAAAAAGATGTTTTTCTCGATTTGATGCAAGAGAGCTATATCTTCCAACTGGGCGTTGCTTTCATTATTTCCCTGCTCTTTTCAATCCTGCTTGTGATGTTTTTACTCTCCGTCAAACGATCAGCAGACATTCAACAGGAGTTGGCAACAACCGATCAACTGACCAAGATCGCCAACAGGAACAAACTCAACCTTGTCATGAGTACATCCATCCATACGGCATTGCGATATGACCTCCCTTTAAGTGTGATCTTTTTTGATATCGACCATTTCAAAAAGATCAACGATAAACTCGGTCACGATACAGGAGACGACATATTAATCGAATTAAGCGACCTCGTCTCAAACCAGATTCGACTCTCCGACCTCCTGGCCCGATGGGGAGGGGAAGAGTTCATGATCATCCTGCCCGAGACTGACAGCACACAGGCTGCTATCCTCGCCGAAAAGCTTAGAGCCATGATCGATGAACGCTTCTTTGGCGTCAGTATCCATGTCACCTGTAGTTTTGGTGTTACACAGCTGCATAAAGATGATGATGAACATACCCTATTCAAACGTGTCGATGTCGCACTCTATTCGGCTAAAGAACGCGGAAGGAACAGAGTCATCACCATCGATTAATCACTTTTAAAGGAGAGTCCCATGTCTTATTCAAACCATCTTGAGACCTTAAGAAAACATCTCTACACGCTCAACGAACAAGGAGGCAGTGACCTCCACATCAAAAGCAATGCTCCCATACGGGCCCGAATCAATGAAGAGATCGTCCAACTCTCTTCAGAAGTTTTGAATGATGATGCCCTCGAGGAGATCGCCAGAGAACTTGCAGGAAAGAACTATATCACCTTCATGAAAGAACAGGAGCTTGATTTCATCTATGTACTTGATTCACAGCTTCGTTTCAGGGTTAATCTCTTTTTGCATCTCAACGGTCTTGCCCTCGTCTTCAGATTGATTCCAAAATCGATCAAGAGTATTGAAGAGCTCAATCTTCCTCCTACCCTGCACAGACTCTCTGATCTCAAACGCGGTCTTGTCATCGTCACCGGAACGACAGGCAGCGGTAAGTCAACGACACTCGCATCCATCATCGAAGAGATAAACCTGAACCAGGCACGCCACATCATAACGATAGAAGACCCTGTCGAGTATGTGCACAATGACCATAAATGCATCATCGAACAGCGGGGTATAGGACATCATACCCATAGTTTCAGTCGAGCTTTGCGCTCTGCTCTGCGTGAAGACCCCGATATCATCGTCGTTGGTGAGCTAAGAGATATCGAGACGGCAGAGAGTGTCTTACACGCCGTCAATACAGGACAACTGGTCTTTACGACCCTTCATACTACTGATGCACGTGAGACCATAGACAGGCTTATTGCGATCTTTCCCTCCTCAGAGCAAAACCGTGTACGTATGGTACTGGCATCCAATCTCAAAGCTGTCATCTCGCAGCGCCTTATCAAAAGCCTGCAGAACACGCTCGTTCCTGCCGTGGAGATGATGTTTATGAGTCCACGGATTGAGTATATGATCCGCACCAGCCAGGATGCCGATATACCTGATGCCATGCTTGATGAGACCGGTACTTATGGCTCGGTAACCTTTAATCAGGCACTTTTTGAACTTGCCTTGGCAGGAACCATCAGTGAAGAGACTGCATTTAGCTATGCGACCAGTGCATCTGACCTTAAACTCCTCTTTACGACCAGTACCGAATACCAGCATAAAAAAGAAACCGGTGCACCGGAGGAGATTCATCTGGCGGAAGATGAGGAAAAAAGAAGGGAAGATGAAGCCCTAAGAAAAGAGCAGATGGATGCCAGACGGGAGGCCCTGAACAAACTTAACAAAGAGCTGTAAGGATTTTTGAAGCAATCCGGCCGCATAATAATAAAAAGATGAAGGAGAAGTGTCATGGATGTAGATGCCTATACGATTCTTTACTTGGCCCCTGGTTTTCTTCTTGTCGCTTATGTCATCAGTCTGATCTTCGGTGACAGTGAATAAGAGAGGGTATGTTCCCAAACTGAGAATCTCTCAATCTCTTACGAAGCCTTACTCTGCTATACTTTTACCATGATAAATGAACACTTAGTGCTAGGCAGCACAAATACCCTTCGTATCGACCGTATTACCGAACCGGGCCTCTTCTTGATGGCAGCCGATGAGAAAGATGTACTTCTTCCTAACCAGTATGTCACCAAAGAAATGAAAGTTGATGACGAGATAGAGGTCTTTGTCTACACAGACTCTGAAGACCGCATTGTCGCAACGACCGAAAGACCGCTTGCCATGCTTGAAGAATACGGTTTCTTCAAAGTCGTTGACCTTACCCATTTCGGTGCCTTTGTGGACTGGGGACTTCAAAAAGACCTTTTTGTACCCAAAACCCATCAAAAATCAAACTTCAAAGTCGGTGAACAACGCATCCTCTATGTCGATTATGACGAAAAAACCCATAGGCTTATCGGTTCGGAACGCCTGAGCAAACATCTGAAACCGCATAGAAAAGAGCTGAAGCCCAATCAGGAGGTGACGATCCTGATCATGGCAAAGACGCCTATGGGATATAAATGTATTGTCAACAACAGCTATGAAGGCATGATCTTTCATAATGAGATATTTGAAGATGTCAAGGTCGGTGATACAAAGAAGGCTTTCCTGAAAGTCTCGCGCCCGGACGGTAAGCTTGACCTCTCTTTACAGCCTATCGGCAATAAAAACTCCGATGTTGCCCAGACAAAGATACTTGACCTGCTCAATAATAGTAAGGGTAAACTTCCCTACAACTATAAAAGTGATGCCGAAGAGATCAAAAATATATTCGGTCTCAGTAAGAAAGCTTACAAACGCGCCCTTACGGCACTTATCGATGCAGAAAAGATCGATGTCAAAGAGAACGGTATCTATTTGAGATAATCACATATCAAGCCGTGCCAGAACCTTTCTTGCCAAAGAGGGAAAGGTCGTCAACTTTCCTCCGTAGACATGGAGTACTCTGTTTTTACCAAGCTGATGAAGGTCCAGCTTGTATTCGCGTGACATTTCACTCTTATCTTTTTGCGTTTTGATAATCGGACGTGTACCGATGAACACCTCCTTGATGTCATTTCGTCTGAGCTTCTTTTTCAAATAGCGATTACTCTCTTGTAAAAGATACTCGATGTCCTCATCATTGACCTTGATTTCATCGACCCTTCCTTCTTCACTGCGTTCCGTCGTACCGATCAACGTGCTGTTTTCTTCCGGGATGATGAAAAAAATACGTTTTGTACGTGTTTCAAGGAGTAAGGGCTCCGGTACCAACACACCCTCTATCACAAGGTGGATGCCGCTTAGCTTCTCTATGCAGAAAGATGACTCCAACTTCAGTGACTCGTTGACCTCATCAATCCACGCACCTGTTGCATTGATAAGCAGCTGCGTCTTAAAAATAGACTCATCAACCTGTAGCTTCAGAGCCTCTTCTTCTGCCTCGATGCTTTGAACCTGCGACTGTTCACGTATTTCTACACCCAGACCACGCGCTTCATCAGCCACCCTTTGCGTCAGCGCCTTGTCATCGGTTTTGGCATCATAATATCTGAAGACCGTTTTGAGGCCATCTCCTCTGATAGCGTTGAAGGTCTGCAAAAAAAACGCTTTGGAAACCTCTGAGGCTGACTCACCATGCTTTGCCAAGAGTGAGTAGAACCACAGACCCAAACGTATCAACCAGACGGGACGCCTTGATTCTTCATAAAGAGGCAGATAAAAAGGCCGTAGTTTCACCAGATCGGGATAAGACTGTAAAAGGTATTTCTGATCCCTCAATGCCTCTCTGACGAGAGCAAACTCATAATGTTCAAGATACCTTAGACCGCCGTGTATGAGACGGGATGAGTGAGATGAAGCACCCGAAGCAATATGGGTTTTCTCAAGGACAAGGACGCTTTTCCCCTCCTTTGCCATAGCTTTGGCAATACCCAGACCGTTGATCCCCGCACCCATAATAATCGCATCATATTGGCTTTGCATCGAAACTCCTGTATAATTATTATAACCAAACAGAAAAGACACCGAATGAAGATTATCGCCCATCGTGGTTTTAGTGAAAAATATCTTGAAAATACACTCTTGGCCTTTAATAAAGCACTTGACATAGGTGTCGACGGTATCGAGACGGATGTGCGGCTCAGCCATGATGGGCAAGCCTTCATCTTTCACGATGCCAATCTCAAACGTCTTGCCAAGATCGACAAGGCACCGGAGATGCTCAGCTTGGAAGAACTTCAGAGCTTGACACTGCAAAACAATCAGAAGATACCCTCCCTTGTTGAGTTGCTAAAAACAGTCAATGCAAAGAGTATGCTCATCCTTGAGATTAAGTATAATCCCGCTACCTACCTGAAGCTCTGTAGAATCATCGAAAAGCATATTCACGACAAACTGCAATGGGTGGAAGTCTCATGTTTTGAAGACCGTGTTCTCAAAGAGATGCATAGACTCAATCCCGATATCAAACTTCATAAATTGATCGACAAAGCTTCCACGCTCAAGGAAGAGGAATTAGATCAGAAATATGACTACATCGACTATTTTGATGTTGATGTCAAACTGGCAAAGAGAGCCCTGGCAGATGGTCTGCTGAGCAAGTACAAGATCATCTTCTGGACGGTCGACAAAGAAGATCTTAGCCAGGAGACAGAAGCAGGACTCTATGCCATCATGAGCAATAATCCCCGCAATGCAAAAGTGCAGTATGCTTAGACGACAGTTCCGATCCTTCTACTTCTATCATAAGATCCATGATATGGAGAAGCTGGTAGAGCACTTTTCCGTCTTTGGCGGGCTGGGCTGGCAGATTGATATCGATGCACCCCTTGAAGAACTCATTGAGACCGAGATATTGGAGAACTTTGCAGCCCTGCATAACCAGATATTGGAACTGACAACGGATGAGCCGCTCTATGCCAGACTGCTGAGCACTCTTGCACGCGGTGACCGGCGTATCTTTTCCGCCTTTAACAAAAGCGGTGTCAGTAACCTCTATGGCGGGCAAAGCCTTAAACATCTTCAAAATACCGGTGTGCTTGAAGTCGAACACTCCAGAGAAGAGGCACCCAATAAAGAAGGCCAGAAACTCAAACGCGAAGTGGCAAGACACCGTATCTCGCACAAGATGCGTTTCACCTCTCCCTTCTTGCGTTTCTGGTTCTATTTCATCTCCCCAATGCGTCGCTATATCGAAGAGGGTGAATATGAAAAGGTCATCTACAACTTCAAAAAACATCACCAGAGCTTTGTCGGCTATACCTTTGAAGAACTGAGCAATGAGATGATGAAGATGAAACTGGCCTCACTGCAGCTTGTCGACAGCGGAAGCTACTGGGACAGGCATGTGGAGATAGACCTGATGGCAAGCAGCAGGGATGAAAGACTTATCGTCGGCGAGTGTAAATGGAAGAACCACAAAGTCAACAAGAAAGAGCTTAACCGATTGATGGAGAAGTGCGAGAAGGTTGACTTTCATCCCGATATCTACATGCTCTTTGCCAAACGCGGCTTCTCCAAAGAGCTGCTGAGCCTTCAAAATGAGTCACTCTACCTCTATTCCTGTGAGGACTTCGAAGACCTCCTTCAAAACGTCACCGAGGCTGATCTTATAAAGGGATTCTCAAGAAGATAAACTGACTATTTTCACTGCTCATATCAGGGGCGAACATCTCTGCCAACCCGATGACAGGAAGTGTCGTCTTACTTTTTAACAGACGTTTGATGCCCAATGGCTCATTCCTGTTCCCATGCACAAGCACCAGACTCCCTTTCCTGATCGTCTCACCTTTGGCAAGCCATGCAAAACTGCCTACAGGGATAAGCCCCAATTCCCTGACAAGATAGTCGAAATCCTTGTCATTGGAGACCAATCCCGCAAAACGGTAAAAAAGCGATGGCATCCTCCCCTCTTTGATCAGGAAAGCCTCATTCTC
>JBFFSC010000056.1:0-9987 GCA_041572615.1 Sulfurimonadaceae bacterium | reverse complement strand
GCAGCACTTGGATTTCAGCACCTATTCGACCAATGAGACAAAGACACAGATGAGTCTTTTTTTGCAAAGTGACAGTGTGGTCGATGGTGACAGCAAGGTCCGTTTGCGTGAGGTTGAGAGCCTTTTCGTTATCGATGAGGAATATGAAAAGTACAAACGTTATGCCGAGAAACATCTCAAGAGTATAGCGACAAACAAGGATATCCCTTTTACTGAAAAAGCAGATATCGTCTATTCCAAAGCTGCGGAAGTCATGGATGAGCTGTTTAAAAATCCGGACTCCCTGGCCAATATGCAAAAAAGCCAAAATATTGTCGACGGCTTTGTCAACCTTGTCCTGCAAGACGAAGCAACGTTGGCCTCCATCATGAAGATAGCCGCACATGACTATTACACGCATACACATTCTATCAATGTCAGCATCTATTCTTTGACATTGGCGAAGTTCCTGGGCCTGAAGGACAAAGACCTTGAAGACATTGGCATGTCGTCTATGATGCACGACTTGGGAAAAAGTAAGATAGATTGGGATATCATCAACAAGAATGGCAAGCTGACGGACCTGGAGTTCACCCGGATGAAAAAACATCCAGCTGCCGGATATGATATCGCTTTGAAAATGGGAATCACGGACAAAAGGATCCTTTCGGGCATCCGATCGCATCATGAGAAGCTTGACGGAAGCGGTTATCCTGACGGTTTGAAGGATAAGCAGATTTCGCTTTTTCCGCGTATTATTGCTGTGTGTGATGTTTTTGACGCCTTGACGACAAAGCGCTCCTATAAGGCTGCGATGACAAGTTTTGAGGCGATCAGTCTGATGAAAAAGCAGATGCAGGGACATTTAGATATGAGGCTTATAGATACATTGATCAAGATGTGTACCATAAAAGAAGGATAGATATGTCAAAACTGAGTGTAGCAGAAGCAGCGGAAAAGTTCAAAGTCTCTAAAGAAGCGATCCATAACAGAATCCGCAGGGGAAGTCTGGACTGTGTAATTGAACATGGGACAAAATATGTCCTTATCGATGAACCTGCTACGCCGGCGCAAGAACCAAGCGACACGAAATACTACAGCTATATCGAAGAAGAGAATACTCGTCTGAAAGATAAGATAAAAGAGTTGGAAAAACAGAACCTGAGTCTGCGTGAGCAAAAAGAGCAGATGCTGATTGAGGAGAAGCAGAAAATAGAGCAGATCTATAAAGAGCGTGACGAACAGCTCAAGCAGGTCTTGAATACCATCACCAGCAAGTTCTTGCCTCATATGGAGACACAGCATGTATCACAGAGCGGACAGGAGGTCGTTGATGTCGAAGATACTTCCATTGATGTGGATGATGTTGCTGCAATGGAGAGTGAGCCGATCTCTTTAAAAAAGTTTCTGAAACTCAAAGCCTACAAACCGGGTAAGCGCCAACGTGTCAAAAACCGATTCAAGCGTCTTGTCGGTGTGGACAGCCGGATTCTTCGCAGCAAGGGCAAGATCTTTGTCGATCCTATCAAGTATGATTATCGCGACCTTTTAGAGTAGGTCCGTTTTTGGGGCCGTGATGAGGTCTCGTTTGTACCCAGGTGCCTTCGTTTGCGAAAACAGCTGTTACAGATCGCGTGTTTGCTGTCAAGGGCGAGAGGTTTGGTACAGATCCGGCAGCGCGGTACAAACTGGGCATTTTTTAGCGTCTTCTCTATGTAATCATTTAATGTCTTACGTGCTTTTACCGCTTTATCCGGTTCGAAAAATATCTCCGGAAAGCGGTAATTTAACCACAGGTATAAAGAGACCTCTTTGACCAGGTCCTCAATATGTAGCAGTGTCTCCATGGACTCGGCAAAATCGCCATAGAGCTTACTCTCCAGATAAGGTACAGGTTTTTTCTGTTCCATGTGTGCGATATAGGATGAGAACACCTGGACGAGATAAGGCGACTGTGTCGATAAAGGTGCACAGGCCATATGATATTTGGAACTGAGGTCAATGTCATATTCATCAGTATATTTGGCGATCTCTATAAGGGTCTCAAGGTTGGCGACACGGAAAGGCCCGTCGAAGGTCATGTGTTTGATAAAAAAGCGCAGGATCTCCTCGAGATTGTTTGTCTCGAGGATCTTGCCGACTAGCAGGATATGCTCGAGGTTGGCCATGACATTCAGTGGAAGTGATATCTTCGGAAGCGGTTTGTGAAACTGTTCATGAACCGTTTGCAGTATGGCCGGTGTCAATGCCCCGACATAACCCTTTTCTTCCATCCCGAATCGCCCCGCACGCCCGGCTATCTGGATGATCTCTGTAGGTTGGAGTTTGCGACGACGCTCTCCGTCGAACTTTTCATCCTTGGAGAAGAGGATAGTCTTGATTGGAAGGTTTAAGCCCATGGAGATGGCATCGGTGGCGACGAGGACCTCTGTCTCACCCTCTCTAAACCGGCGTGCCTCTTCGCGCCTTACTTCCGGTGAGAGGTTCCCGTAGACGACAGAGACCTGATAGTGCCGACTGAGCTGCTGTTTGAGCTGGAGAACGTCCTTGCGTGAGAAGGCGATCACCGCTGTTTGTGGCTGGATCTGGTTCAAAGGGGTGGCCTGGGTCATGACCGACAGCGGGTTTTTTCTCTCAAAATATACAATCTCGAGTTCTTCTCCCAGCCATTGGGCAAGCGCTTCAATAGCTTCCAGGGCATCGGGGGACCCTGTCATATAGACATTTTTTGCAGGGGCACCGATGATTGCATTGACCCAGGCCCAGCCGCGGTCACGATCGTTTATCATCTGTACTTCATCGATGACACAGACGTCGACATCGATGTTAAAATTGAGCATCTCGATTGTTGAACTGATATGTGTGGCATACTCATCAACGATCTGTTCTTCTCCCGTGATCAGTGAAGCAGCCACACCATCTATCTTGAGGTTTTCGTATCCTTCAAGAGCAAGTAAGCGTAGAGGGGCCAGATAGTAACCGGTGTCCGCTTTTTCCAGTGCTTTCATCGCCTGGTAGGTCTTACCGCTGTTTGTCGGTCCGACGTGGAAGATAAGCTTTCGACGCAGCTCTCTTGCGACAGGGAAGAGGTTTTTAAAATCACGGATCGTACGTGCAAGCAGGGCCTCACGCTGTTTTTTTAACTTAAGGCCCTGAATGCTGCTGTTAAAATGAAAGAGGACTTTACGGGCAAGCTTTGGCGGGATGTGCAGATCGTTATGAAGATGCCCCTTTAGGTCCTCAAGTACAAAGGAGATAATCTCTTCATGATCCATATCGAGGATAGATGCTGACTCTTTGCATCTCTCTATCAGTTCATCAAGTTCCTCTTTGAAGGCATTCTCAATCATTTCGTTATGCAGTGAAAACTCTTCTTTGAAATCGATGGCCTCGCCTTTCCATAGTCGGGGAAGAAGATCTCTCAGTGCGATCTCACTGAGGGCTTCATAGGCTATCTCGTGCCCCTCGTATTGAAAGACAGCTTCCTTGTGCATTATCAGGTTATAGTCCATCAGCTGCAATGCATAGCTCTTGAAGTGTCTTGCAAAGACCGCTTTTAAGGTCTTTTCATTCAAAGGGGTATACTCAAGGATGGTTTCCGGCGGCATTGTCTTTAAGGCCTGTAGAATCTCCGTGTCTTCGAGGTAGGGGTGTGGATGCGGAAGTGTGGCAAGAAAGTTGTCCGCTTCCTCCTGTTTGATCTTGATGAACTTTTGTTTTACCTGTGTCAGGTAAGGCCGCAGTTCGTCGATATCCGACTCTGCAAGCAGTGTGTAGGACAAGGACTCTGTCTTTATCTGCAAGATTTTGGAAAACTTTTCACCGGTATACTCAAAAGCGATTGGGGTGAAGAACTCTAGAGAGTTGTCATCGGTGAAGCTTACCTCAAGGCTCTTTTCGAGGGCCTGTAGTTTTTTGGCCAGACGCATCTGATGCAGAACTTTTTCCATTTTGGGCAGGGAGATACGTTTCGTTCTCTCCTGCATGAAATGCTTTTGCAGCGCTTTCGCCTCTTCATCACTGAGCGTGAGCTGATCGAGAAAGCTGTTGATCTTCTCTGTCTTGTCATCTGAAGCCTGTTTCTCACCGCTGCCTGTAAATAGTTGACCGAGCTCTTTGAAGTACTGGACGATCTCCTGTCTTGTCTCTACATCTGCCTCAGACCATAGCCGTCTGAAGGCACGGACTAGATGATCATGAGCAGGAGCAATATCACGTATACCGAGTTTATATGCAAGTTCAATAAGGTTTTCAAGAGGGACGCGGGTAATCCCCTCATCAAAACCATCTCCATCAAAATAGTTACGGATTATTTGATTATATTTACTAAGTTTCTTTTTCTTTTTAGCCATTGCAAAAGTATAACTAAATAAGAGATAAAATTTGATGTTACTGCTGTTTTTATACTCTTGCTTAGGGATTAATCTGCTATCCTTTTGAAAATCAATATAAAGCGTTGGATATGGATGAGAATTTTCCTGATGAATGGACACAAGAAGAGTTTTTAAGAAACAAGAAAAGGCTTGAAAAAGAGGGTGTAAAAGTCTTATTGATAGACACGATATTAAATCCCATTGATTATATTGATACAGTGGTGTATAACCCTGTCCTTTTAAAAGATGAGCCGGAGGGCTCGGTTTTTGTCTTTTATTGCGATACAGGAAAGGCAACGATGGACAGGCTTAAAGAGTACAAGTCAAAGTTTCCCAAGCACCACTGCCTCTCTTTAAAAGGGGGACGAGGATATTGGAGAAAACACTTTCAGATCTTAGAGGGTGATGATGAGTAAGTACGGAGAATTGAGGGATGAGTATGATGTGTTGATCAACAAGTTTGTTGAACAGATCAATGAAGCATTTTACTATGAGGCTCATGAAACCTTGGAGAAGATATGGTTTCCCCGACGTTTTGAGGATGACCCGGAGATGAAGCTTATTAAGGGTTTTATCAATGCCGCAGTCTCTTTCGAACTGATTAAAAAGGGAAGACCGGAAGCATCCGAGAGAGTGTGGAAGAATTATGAAAAATACAAGGTTTTGCTAAAAACTTTTGAAAGCCCATACATGGGGCGCTATGAAGAATTGAGTCTGTTTTTAGAGGGAAAAAGAGAGCAATTAGTCATAAAACCATAGCCTTGTTTCAGTTTCATACTGATAAGATAAATGAACTTTTTTTTAAAGGTGACCTCATGATTCTTTCTCTTCTTGTTTTTAGTGTGTTAGTCTTGTTAGTCGTGATGATCTTCTTTTATTTGATCTGGGTTAATAAGCGGCAGAAGCTGGAAAGAGAGTCTTATGAACTGCATCAGACGATGCAAAAACACTATCACCAATTGACGCATATATTGAACGAGATAGAACCTTTAATGGCCCATGACAGGGCTTTTTATGAAGAACTCAGGGCATATGTTAAAGAGCATTACAGCGATTATCCTATACTCGGTGAGGTGGATGGACTTGAAGCCAAGGAGTTTTATGAATTTTTGCTTCATCTGGAACATGATGCCAAAGATCACATCTCCGCATTCAGTGCACCAATAACACAGCAGTTAGACCAGATGCGGCTCAGTCTGATGCGCGCAAGAGAGACCTTCAGCTATGCTGACAATGAGTACCGTTTTCTCTCAGCAAGCTTCCCGGTAAATATCATCTCAAAACTGCTGGAAGAAGAAAAGATAATGAAAACAAAAGGAACTGTTCGATGAATTTTTTAGAAGCGATGAATTTCAGGCATGCCTGCAAGATATTTGATGAGAACAAGAAGATCCCCAAAGAGATGTTGAACAACATACTCGAGGTCGGCCGTCTTTCTCCCTCATCATTTGGGATGGAGCCGTGGAAGTTTCTGGTTGTGCAGTCACAAGAGTTGAAGGAGAAGCTCCGTCCTTCGTGTTGGGATCAGGTACAGATCACTTCATGCAGCGACCTGATTGTATTTGTCACGAAGAATAAGCTGGTCGAACCGGGTTCGCCTTATGTACAGGAGCAGTTTAAGCGAAAAGGCCTGCCGGAAGAGATGTATGAGGCTTATATGAACATCTACGGAAACTTTTTAGGTGCGAAGGCAGAAGGCAATGCTAACTTCTATAAAGACTGGTCGGCAAAACAGGTCTATATCGCCATGGGGAATATGATGACTTATGCAGCAACGGAGGGGATTGATTCCTGTCCGATTGAAGGGTTTAACCAGAAAGAGGTCGAAGAGACTTTGGGTATCGACGGAAGGGATGAATCTGTCGCTGTCCTTGTCGCTTTTGGTTCAAGGGTGAATGAACAACCGCAGAAGATCCGTCTTCCTATAGAAGAGGTCTGCACGTATCTATAGCCATTTTAGTCTAAGTTCTGTAACTTAGACAATTCCTTTCAAACCTCTTTAATTCTAACATGCTAAAATCCCGCTAATTAAAAAATTACAGACTTAGACTCTTTGATGTGGCTAGCAAGTCTAACTAGGATGAATAAAGAATGAGTAAAGATTTTGTTTATAACGAGATGATGGCACATGTGCCAGTGTGTTCACACAAGGCACCTAAGAGTGTTCTATTGGTCAGCGATGCACCTGAAGGTATCAAAAGCGAGTTAGAGCGTCACAATGGCCTTAATATCAGTGTTGGCGGCCTTGACAGCATCGCCAATGGTGCAGATAACAGTTTTGATATTGTTCTTATTGATTCAGCATCAGACATCTCTCGTGCTACCTATGCACATTTAAACCGCATCGTAAAAGAGGACGGTCTTATTTCAGCATTGAACGTCTCACTGGATGACGAAGCGAAGACAAAAGAGCAGTTAAATGCTATCGGTGAGTATTTCAAAATCGTTATGCCATACCGTGCAGAGGACAAGACAATGATTCTTGCTTCAAAAGAGTACCATCCGACGGCTGATGTTATCTTGCATCGTGCAGACCTTATCGACGGTCTTTCGTATTATAACTGTGATATCCATACTTCTAGTTTCGCAATGCCAAACTATATCCGTTCTACATACAAGGGTATCATCAAAAATTAATGAGTGAACTATATAGATACGCTATTGCACTTACAGGCGGGATAGCCACGGGTAAAAGTACAGTAGCGAGTATTATGAAGCTATATGGTATACAAGTCATTGATGCAGATGATATTGCTCATGAGCTTTTGGATCTGCACCATGAAAAGATCGCAGAGATGTTCGGAGAAGAGTTCGTCCGAAAGGGTAAGGTTCTTCGTACAAATCTGGGCAAGGTCATCTTTAGCGATGAGGCGAAAAAGAAACAGCTTGAAGCCTTTATCCACCCTCTTATCCGCAAAGAGATCGAAAAACGTGCGAAAGTTTTTGATGCACGAGAATTTCCCTATCTTATTGATATTCCCCTTTTCTTTGAGAACAATGCCTATAATATTAAAGAGAGTGTTGTCGTCTATACACCGCCTGAAATACAGCTTGAACGCTATATGAAACGTAATGGGCTCAATGAAGAGGAGGCCATGGTCCGCATCAACTCTCAGATGAACATCGATGAGAAGAAGAGACGTGCAACCTGGGTGATAGACAACAGCAAGAATTTGAAGCATCTTCAAGCCGAATGTGAGGCATTTGTCGATAGAATTAAGGAAGACAATAATTACAGTGAGAGGTATAAATAGATGAGACAGGTCGCGAAATATTCTGCCAGTGGAAATGATTTTGTTATTTTTCATACCTTTATCAAAGAGGACTTTTCAGCGCTGGCAAAAAGACTTTGTCATCGTCAGGAAGGGGTAGGGGCGGATGGTCTTATCGTACTCGTCCCGCATGACACCCTTGATTTTGAATGGTGTTTTTATAACGCTGACGGTTCATCGGCAGAGATGTGCGGGAATGGAAGCCGTGCCTGTGCCCACTACGCTTTTGATAATGGGCTGGCACCAAAAGAGATGAGGTTTTTGACCCTGGCAGGAGAGATTGCCTGCAAGGTAGAGGGTGAGCGTGTTCAAAGTGATCTTACTCCTCCAAAGATATTAGATAATATGATCGAAGAAGGCGGGAAAAGATGGTGGCTGATCGATACAGGTGTGCCGCATCTTGTCACCTTTGATGCGGATATTGAGAATTTTGACATCAGTGAAGCACGGGAACTGCGTTACAAATATAATGCCAATGTGAATATCGCTTCTGTAGAAGAGAAGCATATCCGTGTCCGTACCTATGAACGTGGGGTCGAAGATGAGACCCTAGCATGCGGTACAGGTATGGCTGCATGTTTCTATCGTGCGAACCAGGAGAAGAAAGTCTCAGACAAGGCAACGGTAAGGCCGACAAGCGGGGAAGAACTCTTCCTGGGACTACAAGATGGTATAATAACTTTTACTGGAGATGTTAGAAAAGTCTTTGTAACACAGATAGACTAGATATTGTAGGTCGGGGGATCGATTGTTAAGGCACCTGTTCATTTTACTTCTTTCGCTGTCTACATCCTATGCTTTTGAGGCAGGGTTTGGAAAAGACTATTACAAAATACGAGATCCGAAGGTCAAAAAGACGGCCTTTGTTAATACTCTCTTACCCAAGATTCAAAATACCCAGAAACAGATACTTTCAGACCGCGCTTTTATCAAAAAGTTCTTTCATAAGTACCTTTTTACCTACAGTCTAAAAGGTCGTACCGATCTGGTCAGGTTGATCAAGATCTCTAAAAAATACCGTATCAAGCAGATGTACAATGAAAGTGAATATCTTCAGAAAGTCGATATCGTCCCGATCTCACTTGTATTGGCGCAGGCGGCAGTGGAAAGCGCATGGGCAGAAAGCCGATTCGCCCGTGAGGGAAATAACCTTTTTGGTGAATGGACCTGGGGAAAGAGGGGAATGGTTCCGGGAAATCGGGATAAAGATGCAAAACACAAACTCCGAATATTTGATACTCTGGAAGAATCGATTGCAAGATATATGCTTAATCTGAACCGTCACAGATCATATAAGGAGTTTCGGCGTCTACGTGCGCAGTACCGTAAAAAAGGGAAACGTTTTACAGGTTTGATAGCAGCGAACACAATGACAAACTATTCACAGATGAGAGAGAAGTACAACCGTTTACTTATCAAAGTGATTAAGGGAAACGGCTTTATGGGATATGAGATCAACCAGAGAAGGGCTTCTCTGTAGGATTAATGCAAACCTCTCTGGATGAGGAAGTTATTTCTTGTCTATGGCGTCTTTGGCACCTTTGATCGCACCATCGATCACTGAGCGTGCGACACTCCAGGCATGAACACCCATCTTCTTGGCATCTTTTGCCTTCTTGGACTGTAGGATGACGGAACTTCTCTGCATGGCTTCTTTTGCCAGATGAGAAAGCTTGTCGCCGAGTATATCCAAGGTCTCTTTTGAAATAAGCGCAAGTTCCTGCATATCGTAGCGTATATCGGCAAGGATGTTTTCAAGTTCACCTCTGATAGCCGGAGAGCTCTGTGCACTGATGGCCTCTATTGTCTGAATGAAGAGGGTGTCGATATGATGGAGTTCATCATACAGGGCTTGAGGGTCATCGATAAGTGCCAGCTTGACTTCATCGGGAGTAAAGAGAAACTTCTGTTTAAAACGATCAAGTGCACGAATCAGACCGGTACGCACACCCTTGATCGTACCTTCAAGTATCATCCCGGCAAGATTAGGTGTGGCTTCGGCAACATCAATGGCTGTACGCAGGATAGTTGAGATGACATGGCGGATCCTGATCGCAGAGAGCAAGCCTTCATCGAGGGTCTGAAGGGTGATCTCTTTGGAAAGCTCTTCAATGGTCTCTTCGATGTTGGAGCCTTTTTCAAGGGTAGTGATAATGGCAGACTCTACCATCTCTTCAAGCAGGTCTACAAGGTCCATCAGCTGAAGTTCTATACTGTGTAGTTTGGAGATACTCGGACTCTTGTCATCACGCTCTTTGATCAGCTCTTCAATGGTGGCAAAAAGTGCATGTTTCTGACTCTGCACCTCATGGCTCTTCTTATCAAGCTGACGTTCGATGCGCTCTTTTTGCAGGAGCAGGTCT
>JBFFSC010000055.1:0-10120 GCA_041572615.1 Sulfurimonadaceae bacterium | reverse complement strand
TCCGCTTCTACTTTAGTTTTGTAGTCGCCACATTTTTGAACTAGTTCAACAAATTGTGCTTTATTCATCGTGTACCCTCTTGTGAGTTAAAGTATGCTCATAATTTAAAACTTAAATTTAAGCTCTAAATTAATCAACTGCGAATACTTTATAGCTTTTTTCCTTAAATATTACTTGGAGTCCCTATTTTTAGGGCGAAAATGATTAAAAAGTTTAAAATTAACCCCTTTTCTTCTCTGTTTAAACATAATATTTTTTGATTTAACATAGGAAATTCCCTTGGGAATACCTTTGTGAACCATTGAACTTAAGCTGCCTAGCAGACGGCGCTTCTGTTCGATGATTTTTTCCGTTACACTCTGTTTTTCTCCCAGGCACAAAAAAACATCTTCCAAACCGATTCGTTCATGTTCACTTAAACTACTCAATTAGTATCCTTTAGGTTTTTACTTATCTTACGTACTACTCTTACAATATCTTCATCTTCCAACTCGCCTAGCATCTGCAGTACAACTCGGGCGGCCTGGGGAGCGGAATTCCCTATCTTCCAATCCTGGTAGGTTCTCATGGAGACACCAAACTTATTAGCCATCTCCTTTTGAGAGATCTTTTTACCCATGTTCTGCGATTCGACGGCATTGTGAAGAATATTGAACACATCTGCCAAATCCATAGAAAGAGTGTATAGCATCAAAGCTTAAAGTATACATTAAATTGTATATTTTATCGTATTTTCATATAATTAATAACTATATGTTGTGTTAAATATTCACAATATTGTTTTATATAAACATTTTAATGAATATAAATAGTAATATATTGTATTTATTATACGGTTTTACGTATAAGTATGTTTTATTTTATGCAGAAAAGGTATGGGTAAGTAAAGAAATGAGGCCTAATTGACAGGAAAGAGGAGTCTGATGTGGATGATGATACTTAGATTAATAATGAGATATGATAGGTAGAGAGGATAGGTTAAGGATCAATAGGAAATGTCTAGAGTGCTATTTCAACTCCGACAGGCTCCAGGATCAGTTTGTCTTCATTTTGGCGAATACTGAAAGGACCAAATGCCTTTGCTTCTTTGGTTCTATATATAAGGGAAGTCTGTTTATCTGGAACGGCAAACTCTATCGTATTCAATCCGTCTATAGGCGACATGATCGTGATGACCGCATCATAGTGGCAGCGTTTGATCTCATTGATCTCGCTCTCTTTCTTTTCAAGTGCTTTTTTAAGTTCATCCAGTTTGTCGGGAGAGTGCTTTTTGGCATCTTCATATTGCCATGCGATCTCATCGTGTTCATCCGTAAGGTACTGCAGTTTACTCTGCAGAACAGGAAGTTTACGATAATCGATGACAAAATGGTTGTCTTCACCGAGTATCCGTTCGATGGTGATGCTTTTTGAAGCAAAGACCTTCAGGTTGTGTTTGAGTGATTTGACGGTGACATGCTCAGCACAGATCTGTCCGCCCAATGCGGCATTTACTGTCGCATGTGTCGCATAGATTGTCCCGCCTTCAAGGGAATTGATCTCTGCCTTGTGGCAACGCAGTGTTCCTTTGTGACGATTGATCTTTGCGGTACGGGCCGTGACGAAGGCTTCGTTATGTGTTGCACCTTCGATCTCAACCTCTTTGGCTTCAATACTTGATTTTGCTCCCATATGCCCTGTGATATGGATACTCTCGGATACAAGTTCGACACCTTCGCCTACACCATCGCGTGTCACATCATTCTGAGAGATGATCACAGCGACTTCGTTCTCCTCTTTCTTTGTCACTTTACCTTCTATCCTTTTGATCCCCTCAAGGACAATCTTGTTGGAAATAGAAAGTTTGTTTTTCAGTGTACTTACAAAGCCTCTTTTTCTGGAGTAGTATCGCACCTCTGTCTCATCATCTTGTACACGGATCGTCGCATTGTCGATCTGGTACTCGATCTTGGCAAGATTGTTGGTTGAACCGTGATCAATCCTGTGTCCAAGCGCATTCAATCCGGCTTTGCCGTATTTGGGTTTGATATAGGTAATGATCAGCTCAGAGTCTTCGACCTCAGTGACTTTTTCGTCTTTGTGTTTCTCAAGGTAGTGATTGATCACCTTGCTTGGTTCCGAGATCACCGGATCGATCCCTTCAAAAAGAAGGATAGACTCCTCCTGGGTAAAACCATGATGATAGATCTTTGCTACAAAGGCGCGGAGATCTTTGACCATGCAGTCGGAGAAAAGGTTGACCATCATCTTGTATTTGGACTTGATTTTGTTGATCTCGGTATAGAGAAGTTTCAACATCGTCGTCTCATCGATATCTTGCAGTGGCAGGATGGAGTCAGGAGAGATGACCATGATCGGATAGGTGTTGAACTCTCCTCTTTCTATCCGGTAGACAAGATGTATGCGCTTTTTTTTCTTGGGGTGAATCTGGATCTTATAGATCTGAATAAAACGGGCATTGTCTTTGATCAGTTTATCGGGTGATTGGTATTCATTCTTATAGGCATCATGAAATTTGACAAAGGCCTGGTGATGACAGGTCTTAAAATAGGTCTGAAGACCCAGGAGGGTATAGTCAAGCTTCTCATAAGGATAGCCATGCTCAGTGGCATACTCCTTGACAGAGGCGAGGGTACTTTTAGTATGAACGACTTCTTTGCTTGCTGCCAATATTCAACCTAATCGATTTTTAATAGATCGCTGTAGTCAAAACGATCAAAATCAAGATAGAAGAGCCCGTTTTTCAAAAGAACTCTGGAGTCTGCACCAAAAGCTTCAGCAAACTTTCGTTTGATGCTCTTTCGCTGGGAGGACTTAAGGCCAAGTGAACGGAGGTACTGCTTGAGCTCTACCGGTTTGCTATGCTCTTCCTGTGGTTCAAGGTTTGCCTCGATGGCGACCTGTGCATTTATATCTTCAATGATACCCTGTTCTGATGAGTTCTCCAGAAGCAGTTTGGTATTAATAAGCTCAAGGATCGTTTTAAGCTGGGTATCTTTATCCGCATAGACTTTTTCAATGCGTGCTCTTTCGTCTTTAAGCAGCTGCTCTTTTTCACTGACAAGCCGATCGACCTTCTCTTCGAGTTCTTTGATCTTGAGTTTAAGGTAATGATTCTCTTTCTGATAAAGGTTTATGACAGTGGCGACGGTTGTCTTTTTTTGCGTTTTAGTTATCTCGTTTTCATGCTGGGGTACCTGATGTTTGGGTACGACGATATAGGTGGTCCCGTTCTCTACAATATAGTTAAGTCGGTTTCTGCGAAGTCTGGATTCTACCATCTCAGGTGATAGACTGTAGGCTTTGGCATATTCTTCAACGGTAAAACGCATGTGTTTCCTTACTTGTCATAATGTCAATGAATTAAACTTGATGTTCGGAGGGTTGATAACACTCCCCTTACGTAACCAGACCAGATATCCGGACCACTTGATGTCATGTTTGTCTTTAAAGCTCTGCAATCGTGAGCGTTTGAACTGCTGTTCGAGCAGAAGGGCTTCAAAGTCAGGATAGAGTTCCAGGAACTTCTTGAAAGAGCTGTCGGCTTCTTTGGAGATGAAGACGGTACTGATCGTATAATCCCTGTGTTCAAGGTAACGGGCACAATGGTTCAACCCGTCACCAATATAGTTGGTATGGCCCAGAATATCGGTAAATTCAAAAACACGTCCTGTATGGACAGCAATACGTATTCCCTTAAAGTAGGAAAACTTCTCGGCGATCAGGTCTGAGAGATGGTTGAAAGAGAGGCCAAGGATCGTTCCAAACCCCTTCATCCTCGGGTTCAGAATACAGTAGAAACCATCGCCGGTAGGGATAAACCCCAAGACCATCTGTGACAGGTTCATGTCGGAATTTGATAAAAGTTTTTCAAGCATACGGGTGTAACTCTGTGTCAGGTATTGTACCAGTTCAAGTTGTTGTTCCTGTGTCAGCTTCGTAAAACTGATGATGTCGACAAGAACGATATCGGTATTATAATCCCGAGACGGAGCTTTAGCCACGAATATCCCTAAGCATCGGTATGTTTACTCCCCAAATAAAGAATATAAAATAGAGTTACACTTTTTATGGACTCTATAATAGTATCTTTAACTATAAAAACAACTAAAAGGGAAGATTAAATGGAGATTTTGTGCTAATATAAACCCATAGAACACTCTTTTGAGACGATAGAGGTTCACAAACTATATGATTAAATAAATATATGAGGATTGTTTTTATGAAACGCAGAAGTAAGATCTTGGCCACTGTTGGTCCTTCAAGTAACGATGTAGAGAGTCTTGAGAAGATGATCCGTGCAGGGGTCAACGTCTTTCGCATGAATTTTTCGCACGGCAGCCATGAAGACCATTCCAAAGTCCTGAAAAATATCCGTACGGCGATGGATAACTGTGGTTGGGTGGTCGGTGTCTTGCAAGACATCTGCGGTCCGAAGGTCAGAGTAGGAAAGTTGGAAAAAGAATTTGATCTGAAAGTAGGGGACAAGCTTTATTTCATGCGTGAAGAGATCGTCGGGGTTCAGGAGTCCGAAGACAGGTATCTCTTAAGTATCAACCAGCCTTCAATCCTGGATCTCATCAATGTTGATGAGCACATCTATCTTTATGACGGCCGTATCCGTGTGATTGTCAATGAGATATCTGACGATGCAGTCATGGGTATTGTCCAAAATGACGGTGTACTGGCTTCAAACAAGGGGGTCAACTTCCCCAATACGAGGATCAATATCAATGTCATCACGGAGAAAGATAAAGAGGATATGCTCTGGGGTATCAAGAACAAGGTCGATTTCATGGCTATCTCATTTGTGCAAAATGCAGATGATATGAAAAAGGCACGGACAATTCTTGAAGAGAACGGTGGAACACAGGACCTTATTGCCAAGATCGAAAAGTTTGATGCGGTCGATAATATTGATGAGATATTAGAACAGAGTGACGGGATCATGGTCGCCCGTGGTGACTTGGGGATCGAAGTGCCGTACTATATGGTGCCGACTATACAGAAGCGATTGATCAAAAAAGCAAATGCCGCAGCCAAACCTGTCATCACGGCGACACAGATGCTGCTTTCCATGACAGAGAACGAGGTGGCGACACGTGCCGAAATCTCGGATGTTGCCAATGCAGTTCTTGATGGTACTGATGCTGTGATGTTGTCTGAAGAGTCAGCCATCGGGCATAACCCTGCACTTGCCGTCAAGACGATGTCCGATACTATTATCCAGGCGGAGACAGTTTATGCCTATAATAAATATGACAAGTTTGAAAACCGCGATGACAAGGATGTGATCAACCTCTCCATTACCCAGCTTGCGACAAAACTCAACTCCAACGGTATACTGGCTTTGACAACCTCGGGGACATCGGCCAAGATCATGTCTCGCTACCGTCCGCATGTCGATATTCTGGCGGTTACGCATAATGATAAAATCGCTCGGAAGATGACGCTTGTATGGGGTGTTGCTCCTGCCTTTTCCGTCAAGAAGAACAAGGTGGAGAACATGCTTTCTGAAGTGATGCAAGAGGGTATTAATCGCGGTGTCATCAAAAAAGAGAATACCTATATCCTTACAGCAGGTGATCCGGTAGGTGTTGCAGGTTCGACAAACAATATCCGTATCTTAAAAGAGAATGAGATCGAATATTTTCTTAACCTGAGTGCGAAGAAAAAGAAAAAAGAGGAGACGACAGCGACGTTGTTCTAGGCGAGCGGATATCAGCCTGCCAGTTTTTTTACACTCCATTTTATAATATAAGTGATATTATATGAGGAAGAATCTTGTTAAAGGGCTGATCGCCTAGCTGGAGATGAAAGCCCGCCAAGGATGACACAATGGAACGTGAACTCTTGAAGATGTGTGGCTATAAAGACGATCAGCGTGGTTTGGACCTGGTGCATGAGGTAAAAAGCAATTACCTCTATTTTGATGAGGTCGTAAGTGCTTTAAAGGATTTGCAGCCTTTTTTGGATCACAGTGACTATTACCTCTCTTTGCTGAGCGGTCATCATATGATAAAGATCAAAAACGACCTTTTGGATGATGATGACTTTTTGAGTCTGGATACGGAGATACTGGTGTGGGCAAATGAACATAATATTGAACTGCAAGAAGAGCCGGGGCAGATCTCGATTCTGGGACTTCGGCAGAGGGATTAGGGGGATATGATAAAGCGACTATTACTGATGGGTTTTTTATTGGGTGTGAGTGTAGAAGCCAGAGATATAAAACCTTATATCGATGACTTTAAGAAAAAGAAATTTGACAGGGTCTGTGACAAAGGGATGCAGGCTTATTACGGTGGATATACGGAAGAGAACTTTGTCTCGCTTGTAGGCGTCTCCTGCGCGAAGGTCGACAGGATCAATCTCCTGGGGATGCTGCAGCGTTCACTTGTCAGTACAAAAGAGTCCCGTGAGAACTCTTCGTATTTCTCTACGCTGATCTTGCAAAAACGGCTTATCTATCAGTTCATGATTGATGATCTGGCCTTGGATCATCTTAAACTGCCCACTTCAAACCACTTGCTTTCTCGGGTGTTTACACAGCTGAGCATAAAAAACTACAAGGTGCTTTCGACGGAGCCTAAACTGGTGGAAGTGGATGACAACGGGCGCCGTATCATACTTTCGGTGTCGGATGATGAACCGAAAAAAGTGATGATTGATGAGTACGGAGTAAAGGGTGAACTGAAGCGTCACTGGTACCAGTAGAGAAGTTAGTGTACAAGGAGTTATAAAAATGTGGTTTTTTAACAAATATATACTGTCATTTTTTTTCTTGTATACACTATATAACACTGTCTTGATCGCGTCATGTTCAGTGGATCATAATCAATCTTTTACGGTCAACGAGTTTAATACGAAGAATAATTGGTTTGAACTCTATGCCAATCCGGCTAATCTGCAGTCCCCGGTTGTGAATTGGAGCGTAGAGATACGCGCAAATGGAAAGTCACAGACAAAAAGTTTTAATTTTGATGTCAACAACGATGGTTATTTTCTCATCATAGACAACCTTACAGTATTCAATCAAATTGACCTGAAAAACCATCCCTTGGATGTGATTATCAAAGATGCCGACGGGAATGTTGTCAACTATTTTAATTTGGGTCTAGGGTCGGCGCTAAGTACACCTGCGGAAGTACAAGCGTGTGGATTGGATATACCTTGTAACTATTTCATGCGCACTAACAGCGGCGAACGCAATTTTATGAGAGTTCCTGATGGCGGATGTACATTGACAGATTCAAACTGGAGAAATGATACAAAAGATGGCTCCAACACAGGTACCCCACCAGTCATCGGCAGAGATGGTATCTACAATGCAGTGGACATTGTCAGTGCGGGTTGTAATGCTCAGACAGATTGGAACAATAATATCAAGACTAAAATCGTAAATGAGAGTTTTGATCTTTCAATATTGGCTAAAGATATTGCGACCGATTTGCCACTGGAAGCGGATATCACAAAGATTACATTGCTACACTATCCGGCAGGAGACAATAGTGTCTGTTCCGGTACAAGCACTTTTCAAGTTGAGGTCTGCAATAACTGCGGTACAACGGATGCAAACGGATGTCTGAATGTCAATGTAAGTCCTACGTTCAATACGAGAGCAAGCAAGTGTGTTGAAGTCGTTGTCGAGGGAAAAGACAAGGATGATATCGGTGGGGTGACATTAAGTACATCGTCTGCCACAGACAATTTTTCGACCCGGCCGGATACCTATAGTTGCGATGGCATCCCTGTATCACCATTGATATCCGAACATAGGTATTCGAGTAGTTTTGTTGCCATCCCGCTAAGCCTTTCATCACCCACTTTGGGATATACGACTACTGCCGCTGCCTTGTCGGCAAAAGTTTATATGCGAACTGGAGAGTTAAACACCAGCCTCAATGGAACGATGACTCCCTCAGCACTCAGTTTTATCGATGGGGATACGGGTAACGTAGAGATAAGCTTTAATGATGTCGGGGATATAGGTATTGATATCAATGACAGTACCTGGGCAAATGTTGACAGTGATGACACTTTTACAGCTGAACGTATCATTCATGCGGAATGCAGGCGTCTTTTCCGTCCCGATCATTTTCTGATTCAAGTCAATCAGCCGCTTCTGGAAAACAATTCGACAGGTTTTACCTATCTGTCCAACCTGACACCGAGCGTAAAAATGAGCGCCTGGGCAAGAGACTTGAATGTAACGATCACTGCCCAGGGTGAGGCAAATGCGACAATGACTAATTACAGTGCGCCCAATAACAGACTGTATGCTAATGATGTGACACTTTCACCACTTCTTTCCCTTCCTCTCCAGCACTCTTCAGCGACAAAACTGATCGATCTTATTGCTGAAGACAGTGCCTCCATTGCAGGGTTTTCATTTGTCAATGGCGTGAGTATACACAGCTATAATGATGTCGGATTTAACTATGACAGAAGTTTCAACGTACCGATTAGCCCGTTTAGGGTGGATGGGAATGAAACATACTTTTCCGTTCATGTCCAGGATAATGTTTATCCGAGTGTCATTGGTGAAGACAACACAAGCGCAGATGGAAATGCGACCTTTTATTATGGGCGTCTGAACCCAAGTGATATTACGGCAACTCTTCTGCCTGTGACCAACCCTCTTCCTGTAGAGGTGTATGATGACAGTAACAGTATCCATACAAGCGGTTTCAAACAGACCACTCTTTTTTGGTACCTTAATGATCTGCATAGTGGTAATACTGCAGGTAATGCTTTTGAAGCTATTGCATCCAGTAATACACTTATAGATAATATCTTGGCAGGTTTTGCTTTTTCGTATCATTCAGTCTTGTCAGGAGTACAAGACCTTGATATTACAGCAGCGTCTAGCAAAGAGGCAACAGTTCATCTTAAGACGCAAGAGTGGCTATGGTATGTGCCTTCAGGTTTTGGATCGGCATATGACGACACAGCAGGAAGTGACTGTACGATGCATCCGTGTTTCAATGTTTCTGTGATGCCAAACAACTCGGTTTTGAAAATTGAGAGTGGGGACTTCAACGGAACGGCAATTCCGGATGTCAATCGAAGTGACTATATACAAAAAGGAGTAAAGCTGTTTAGATGAAAAATGCATTTACTCTGGTCGAATTGATCTTCTCCATTGTTATTATCGCTTTGGTTTTTACTGTAGTGCCAAAACTGCTGTTCGTGACAACGAAGACGATGGAGGTCTCCATTAAAGAGGATGGACTCTTTGCTGCCATGGCACTTATGGGAAACATCATCCGTCTTCCCTGGGATGAGAACACTATATTATCTGAAGGGAAGATCCTCGATACGGATGCAAATACCTGTACGGATTATCGCATTGGCGGTTTTTCGGGTTCACGCAACTGTCTTAACTCCAGTGCCGCTGCAACCACGAAGGCGGCTTTTGGCAGTGCAGGTGTTTTGTACGGTGACGTAGATGATTATGATGCTTACTCTGCAGTGACAACAGGCGGACGAATACCATACACCTTGGGTGTTGAAGTGAATTATGCAGATACAAACTTTAATGCTGCTGCCGGGAGTGATGAACTCAAAGAAGTGAAAGTGAATGTTAGTGCTACCGGAAAAAGTAGCCTTTGTTCTACTTTTTTCTATTATTCGGCAAATCTCGGTCATGTACAGATCAATAAGCGAGCTTGGTAGTGAGAAAAGGGTTTACATTAATGGAGATCATCTTGGTCCTTGTCGTCATGGCCGTTCTTGCTGCAGGTACCTTTAAGGCGATAGAAGCCATTTATGTACGCAGTGCTCAGGTCAAAGCTATGACGGATCTTTCCTTACAGTCTCAGATCGTGCTTGATCAGTTGAGTGTACTTTTATATAACCGTATTCCAAACAGTGTTATAGGGTATACGCCTGGGGACATTTGTGAGCCGATTCATGAGCTGAGCACAACCCGTCCGGTATTGGAGTGGCTTGCGATGGCGGATGATGAGTTTTTAAGGGGCGATTATGATGGTTTTATCGATATGAATGCCAGCTCAAAAGCTACGTTTACTCTTTCAACTCCTCATACAGTTGCATCAGGTAATGCTGACCTGAATCTTGTTTTTTCAGGAGCATTTGACGGTGGATCGGATGAAAT
>JBFFSC010000054.1:0-10175 GCA_041572615.1 Sulfurimonadaceae bacterium | reverse complement strand
TTGCTGAAGCTGTCGCTGCTGCTGGTAAAGCGGCTGGCGGTACTGCTGAAGTATCTGCATTCGTTCGCCTTGAAGTCGGTGAAGGTATTGAGAAAAAAGTCGATGACTTTGCTGCTGAAGTTGCAGCACAAATGGCATAGTTCTTCTGAATTATGTCTTACGAATAAGAAGAGACTTTTCTCTTCTTATTCTTCCCTTTAAGTAAAACCCCTTTATAATCTCTTTCAAAAAATAAGTTTGAATGACTATGCAACTACTCAATGCTAAAAGTTTGGCACATAATTTTGATTATCCGCTTTTTGATGATATAAACCTTACGCTTGACACCCATGAATCAATGGCTATTATCGGTGCGAGCGGGAGTGGAAAATCAACGCTTCTGCATATCCTTTCATCACTGCTAAAACCTAATGCCGGTGAAGTTGAGCTCTTTGGAAAAGACATCTATAAACTGAAAAAAAATGAGCTCGTAAAAATGCGAAAAGACGAGATTGGTATGGTCTTTCAGTCACACTATCTTTTCAGGGGTTTCTCGGGGTATGAGAATCTCGAAATTGCATCCATATTGAGTAATAATGCGATTAAAGAGGAGTATTTGGATGGACTGGGCATCAGTGATGTGATCCATCAGAAGGTGACAGAGCTTTCAGGAGGCCAGCAACAGCGTGTCTCGATCGCAAGAGTACTGACAAAAAAGCCGCGTCTGATCTTTGCTGATGAGCCTACAGGTAATCTTGACCACGAGACAGCTTTAGACGTGATGAAACTCTTCAAGGAGTATGTTCACAAGGAAGAGGCTGCAATGGTTTTAGTGACGCATGAAGAGAATCTGGCGATGGAGTGTGATCATGTCTACAGGCTTAAAGACATGAAACTGATCAAAGTAAAATAGAGATATGCCCTAGGGAGGATAATGGAAGTTATTGAGTTTTTGACACCGGCAAATGTCGTTGGTTTTCTTCTTCTCTTTTTTCGCTTCGGGGGACTGTTTATCATGGTGCCCCTGTTCTCGCATACTTCCATTCCTGTTACGGTCAAGACCTCCATGGCCTTTGTTTTTTCGGTTCTCTTTTTTTCCGTAATGCCGCCGCTTCAACTTGAAGTGACGACACCAAATGTTGTTTTGGCAATTTTGAGCGAGTTTCTTTTAGGATTTACTGTGGGGCTGATGCTACAGCTTGTGATGAACATTATGACCTTCGCAGGGATTCAGATCTCTTTTATCATGGGTTTCTCTATGGCTTCTGTTATTGATCCGCAATCGGGTATATCCATGCCAATTATCAGTAACATCCTCGCACTTCTGGCACTGATGATCTTTTTGGCACTGGATGGGCATCATGTGGTACTGCTCTTTGTCAATGATTCACTGCAGGAGGTTGCTTTAGGGGGCTTTCTCCTTAAAGAGAATATATTTACGTATATGCTAAATGCCACGACGAATATGTTTGTCGTGGGCTTTATGATCGCTTTTCCTATTATTGCACTCTCCTTGTTGGCAGATATCATCTTTGGTATGCTGATGAAGACAATGCCTCAGTTTAACCTTCTAGTCATCGGGTTTCCAATCAAGATTATGGTTGCTTTCGCTGTTATCATCGCAACCTTGGCAACTTTTATGGGGATCTTTAAGATGGAGATGTTTGAAGCATTTAATAGCCTTCCTCTTGTCTATCAGTAATGCTTAGAACGCTTTAGTAGAGTTTGAAAAACCGTATGACAGGCCTGCTCCTGGAATGTAGCAAAGGAGTACCTTCTTTGCATCATCTTACTGTTTAGCTCTTCACTGAGCATGAAGAACCGGCTGTTGTCAATACAGATCAAAGAACCTTTTAGCGTATCAGACTCTCCAAATGGCTGTAAGCTTAGAACCGAAATGTTTTTTATCAGTGTGAGTCTATGCACTTTATTGTCTTGAGAAATCGGCTCCTGGGTGATCAGGGTAATAGGAATACCTTTTTTTGCAAGCCCTTTGAGATGTTTGATGAGCAGGTAATCATCAAGGTGTCTGGTGAAGATAAATACGTCTTTGTGGGCTTTATCAATGTGCGTGTAGATTCTGTCCATAAGGTGGTCTGCCTCATCAGGAAGCAGAAAAGTCTCTTGTGAAAATAAAAAAAGAGGTAAAAATATGAAAAGTCGAAGCAAGTTTTCCCCCTTTTTCATCACATCTTGATGTTTTTTAGCTAGAATATATTTAAATAACCATTCAAAAAGTAATTATATACCAAAAGGCTTTTGATATGAAGATACTCCTCATTAATGATAACCCAGTGGTCGGAAAACTCGTCACCTTAAGCGCTCAGAAGACTGGGGATACGCTTACACCTGTAAGTAGTGTTGAGGATGTCGAAACGGGTACGTATGACCTGGTACTGATTGATGACGGTTCGTACACCCCTGAGATGATGGATACCTTAGGGGACAAGATAACATTTGCACAGAGTTGTTTTGTCGGTTCACGAACGACAGAAAAACCAGAGGCCTTTACTCGGGAGTTAAAAAAGCCTTTTTTACCGACGGACTTGGTGGATACTTTTATGGAGATCTCTTCAAGTTCAGCCCCTGCCAACGAAGAGGAAGCTGATTCACAGAGTGATGTCTTTACGAGTGATATTGAAGATTTGGAAGAAAATATCGAGAGCCTGGACGCAGTAGATGATCTGGAGGATGTGCAGAATCCAGAGGGGGTTATCGACTTGGAAGAGGACCTTGAAGAAGAACTTTCGTCCGAGGAAGAGATAGTCTCGCTTGATGATGTGCTCGAAGGGCTGGAAGATGAGGATGATAGTGAGTTTGAAGAAGCTTTAGATGATGTAGAAAATGAGCTTGAAGGTGATTTGAGTGCTGAGGCAGAAAGTGTTCTTGACGCGGAAGAGGTCAAGGAGGTTCAAGAGCTGCTTGAAGAGACAGAAGCAGTTGAAGATGAACCGGAAGAAGAGATGACGATCGAAGAGGACTTGAAAGCCGCATCCGTACTTGCTGATGAACAGACACTTGATGAGATCAATGATGCCCTTGGCGAAATAGAAGATGAATCAGATATTCCGAATGATGAAGAGGAAGCGCTCACTTTGGATGAAGCGATGGAGGCTTTAGAAGAGTCATCGGATGAGGAACTGCTTGAAGATATTGCTGATGAAGAAGAGCTGCTCGAAGGTATAGAGACAGAAGATACGCTTGAAGAGGAGTTGGAAGAACTTCCAGAGGAAGAAGAGCTTGAAGAGACAGCAGAGATAAGTGAAGACGAGGATCTTGACAAGCTGCTCGAAGAGATCGAAGAGGAAGGTGCTGAGTCATCGGATGAGGAACTGCTTGAAGATATTGCTGATGAAGAAGAGCTGCTCGAAGGTATAGAGACAGAAGATACGCTTGAAGAGGAGTTGGAAGAACTTCCAGAGGAAGAAGAGCTTGAAGAGACAGCAGAAGAGGATGAGATCGACTTAAGTGCTCTAAACGATGAGATACAAGAAGCTTTAGATGACCTAGATGAAGAGGATCTGTTAAGTGAGGTTGAAGATGAGTTGATAAGCAATGACGAGTTTTCTTCAATCAGCGAGAAGGATATGAAGATCGCCTTAGGGGAAGCAGATGCTTTTGAGGATGAGGAAGAAGCAGAGATTCAAGATGAGATCGAAGCCCTTGAGTCGAGTCTGGAAGATGATGATGAAGTAGAGCTAAGTGTAGGACAGAGCGAGTTTGCTTCTTTGAATGAGGAAGCTCTGATCGAGGCATTAGGCAAGAATGATGTCGAAGAGAGTGAACATCCGGAGTTAAGCGAGATCAATGCTTTTGTCGATGAGATACCTGTTGAAAATGATGAGCTTGGTGATAAGCTTGAGGTGACAGCTTCAAGCAGTGACAGCATCGCTGCCTTGGAGAATTTGATCGCAACACTTAAGACAGATAATGTGAGAGAAGCTTTGAAGGGGATGGATATGAATATCAAGATCTCTTTTAATGAGAAGGAAAAATAGACTTTATGGATACAAACGGTGCAATTTTAGTCCTTTCAGGACCAAGCGGAGCAGGGAAAAGCTCTTTGATCAAGAAAATAGAAGATGTAATCGGGCCATTTTACTTTTCTATCTCAACGACGACGCGTCCAATGCGTGAAGGTGAAGTCGATGGTGTCCATTATCACTTTGTCAACCAGGATGAATTCAAAAAAGATATAGAAGAGGAACATTTTTTAGAGTATGCTCTGGTACACGGGAACTATTACGGGACATCGATAAAACCTGTAAAAGAAGCCTTGAATGAGGGAAAAATAGTCATCTTTGATATTGATGTTCAAGGACACGATGCCGTTCAAAATCGTTTAGGAGATATTACAACTTCCGTATTTATAACAACACCCTCTTTAAAAGAGTTAAAGCACAGACTCACATCCCGCGGAACAGATGAACAATCTGTTATTGACGGTCGTATAGAGATGGCAACACGTGAAGTACAGCGTATCAGTGAATATGACTACCTTGTGATCAATGATGATCTTGATGAAGCTGCCAAACAGCTTATCTCGATCGCACATGCTTCACGTCTTAAGATGCCTTCGATCAAGATCAGTGAGTTTATACACGAATGGGAAGAAAACAACTAATCGTTTGTTTGTTCAGTTCCCTTTCGTAATAAAGGAGAATCATGTTCCGATATATCTTCTTGTCAATGAGTGTCTTTTGGGGCACTTTCCTTCAGGCTGCCACACTTTCTCCCACATTACAATCGAATACACTTGTGGTCTATAACTCCAATATGGGGCTAGTCCACGAAGAACGTGCTGTTGTTCTGGATAAGGGAAAGCAGACTCTTAATTATCCAAATGTGGCGAGTACCGTCGAAACAGACTCTGTCAATGTCATTTTTCCTTCTGGTGTGAAACTTTATTCCCAAAAATATAAATATGACAAGATCACATTGCAAAAACTGCTTACGGCGCATGTGGATAAAAAGGTAAGTGTCAAAGTCTATCATTCCAAAGATTCTTTTGAACTAAAGCATGCGGTACTTTTGTCTGCTGGTCAAGATGTTATCGTACGTTTAGAGGAGGGCACGATCATTCAAGTACCTGCGGAGGATGTACTTTTCGATGCGATCCCGAAAACGCTTATCACAAAACCATCCCTCTTGTGGAAGGTCAGCAGTGATCAAAAGCGAGAAGGTGTTTTGGGAGTTGACTACATCATCAATAACATACATTGGAAAAGTGATTATCTCCTTAAGGTCAATAAAGACACTGCAGACCTGAGTGGTTGGATAACATTGACGAACAACTCAGGCAAAGCGTTTGAGGATGTCAGTCTGAAGGTTCTAGCTGGAGATGTCTCAAGAGAATATGCTAAAAGAGTACAGCATGAACGGGCCTATGCAGCCAAGCTTGCCTATTCAGACGAGGGTGAACGTGTAAAGGAAGTCTCACATGAAGGTTACCATCTTTATACTATCCCATTTCGTGTAGATTTGGCCGATAGGGAAAAGACACAGATAAAGTTCATCGATGAAAGAGGCATCAGGATAGAGCGACGTTATGATGTACGTTTAAGCTCTCCGGCCTGGCTCGGCTCTGAGCAAAAGC
Source organism: Sulfurimonadaceae bacterium (assembly GCA_041572615.1). Classification (GTDB taxonomy): domain Bacteria; phylum Campylobacterota; class Campylobacteria; order Campylobacterales; family Sulfurimonadaceae. The sequence continues at coordinate 4,600 of JBFFSC010000054.1, read as the reverse complement.
ATAAAGTCGATCAATATATGGAGTTTGAGGGGCTTTCAAAGGCACTTCCTCAGGGTACGGTGAGGACGTATTCGAGTGTAGAAGGCAGCACCGTCTTGTTAGGTATCAATGCGATCGGACATACCCCGAAAAAAGAGAAGATCTCACTGCAGGTCGGCAAGAACTTTGATCTCTTGCTCAAGGAGAGAAGTCTCCAGCGAAGTGAGACAAAAAAACATTATGAAGCGACAGTAAGGTATACGCTTATCAACCGTTCTGATGCGCAGAAAAGGGTTGAACTTCTTGTCCCTTTCAGGAAGATCTCTGATTTGGAGTCAATTGTCAAATCAGAGATGAAATATGAGTATAAAGATGCGAATACTCTTCGGTTTCGTGTAGATGCGAAGGCGGATAGTGTGAAAGAGTTTATTGTAAAATATAGAAACAGACGTTAATAAGTATTTCTACAGCAACAAAGAGATAAAATACATGACTATTTTTTTATAAGGAAACAACCATGGGTATGCCTAGTGGAATGGAATTACTATTAATTTTTGGAATCGTTGTACTGCTTTTTGGTGCTAAGAAGATCCCTGACCTTGCAAAAGGTATCGGGAAGGGAATCAAAGATTTCAAAAATGAGATGAAAGACGATGAGTCGACAGTAGCTTCATCAGACGAACCAAAAAAAGTTGAAAAAACTGAATCTACAGAAGATACTGCTACACCTTCTGATACTACTAAACAAGCTTAACCTTGAAGCAGCGAGTCCTCGCGCTGCTTAGCAGCGAAATCCAACGTGATATTATTTTAGAAAAACCTCGTGACCGTTCTTTTGGTCATTTTGCCACACCGATCGCATTTGCTATGGCAAAAGAGTTGAAGAAGTCTCCGATGGTGATTGCCGCAGAGTTGGTAGAACTTTTTTCCAAAGATGAAATGTTCGCTAATGTCGAAGCGGTTAAAGGCTACCTGAACTTCAAGTTGAGTGAAGATTTTCTGGATGAGTATGCTTCGTGGGCTTTAGCAAACCCGCAAGAGTTTGGAAAAGGTACGGAGTCAAGCAAGATCCTTCTTGAGTTTGTCTCTGCTAACCCGACAGGCCCTCTTCATATTGGACATGCCCGCGGTGCTGTCTATGGTGATACACTGCTTCGTCTGGGGCGCCATTTGGGTCATGATATCACTGCTGAGTATTATGTAAATGATGCGGGTAATCAGATCGACCTTTTAGGGACATCTTTGATGCTCGAAGGTCAGGCTAATATATTAGGGCAAGAAGTTGAATATCCGGAGAACTATTATCGCGGTGAATATCTAACTGCCCTTGCGGAGATCGCTGCTGAGACTTATGGAAAAGAGGTCTTTAACGACAGTGAAAAGATAAAAGAAGTGGCGCTTTGGGCAAAAGATGAAGTCCTGGAGATGATCGTCAAAGACCTTGCCGCTATCAACGTTCATTTTGACACATTTGTCAGTGAAGCCGGACTCTATGAAGACTGGGACAGGGTCATGCAGAAACTTCAGGATGCCGGTGGGGTGACTGCGATCGACGGTAAACAGTGGTTGAAATCTTCTGAAAAAGGAGATGAGAAAGACAGAGTGATCGTACGTGAAGACGGTCGTCCGACTTACCTTGCCGGTGATATCATCTACCATAACCAGAAGTTTGAACGCGAGTATGACAAATATATCAATATCTGGGGTGCAGACCACCATGGGTATATCGCCCGTGTCAAGGCATCAGCAAATTTCTTGGGGCACGATGATAAAAACCTGGATATCCAATTGACGCAGATGGTTTCACTTCTTAAAGATGGTGAACCGTTTAAGATGAGCAAGCGTGCGGGTACGGTTATCGGTATGAACGATGTGGTTGAAGAGATCGGGTCAGATGCACTTCGTTTTATGTTCGCTTCGAAAAAGTCTGATACTGCTTTAGAGTTTGATCTGGAAGACCTGAAAAAGACGGACAGTTCAAACCCGGTTTTCTATGTGAACTATGCACATGCCCGTATTCAGACTATTCTTTCCAAAAGTGAGATAAGTCATGAAGAGATCATGGCTTCATCGCTAAAGGGTCTTGGAGAAGATGCAGACAACCTTTTGTTTGAAGCAATGCTGTTGAATGAGGTTGTCGAAGACGCCTTCAACTCGCGTCAGGTTCAGAAGCTTACGGACTATCTCAAAGGTCTTGCAAGTACGTATCATAAGTACTATTATGATCATAAGGTGATCGGGACAGAAGACGAGGCAAAGATTTTAAAACTCTTCTTGGTGGTCGCCTTGTCGATCAAGACAGGACTCTCTTTACTAGGCATTACTGCAAAAGACAGGATGTGAGTTTGGATAAGTCAACGAGAACTGCTTCTCGTTGATCCAAACGAAACCGTAGCTGCTGTTTGCGTAGCGAACCAGCGAAGGCTTAAATGAATAAAAGTACAGGGTACTTTTATTGAAAGAGTTGCATAAACCTCTCTTTACTCTTCCCGGGCAGAAGCGACCTCTCCCAAAAACTCTTCCATATTGTATTTCGCACGATATTCCGGTGTCATGATATGAATCAGGATGTCACCCAGGTCAACGACGATCCACTCATCACTGATATCAACGCCCAAGAACTTCTCTGCCGGCTTAAGGTCTGTCTTGAGATAGTTTAAAAGTGCTTCGGCATGACGTGCATTAAGTGCCGATGCAATAACGACTTGATCGACAAAATAGTCTTTGTCTCTAAGATCAAAGACCTCGATGTTCTCAGCCTTGTTTTTATCCAGAACAGATGAGATCTTTTCTATACGTTTATCCATGTTTTATATCCTTGTAGTAGGTGATTATTTCGTTGGCAATACTTTTATCCAGATAAGCCTCATCGACCTGTTCTCTCAATGCTGTGGCAGAAATATCCTGATTGACATCAAGGGTTATATATCCCTCCGGAATAGTGATTCCATCACGTGTCGCAACAACCCAGGTTACTGATTTGTCCAGTTCATCAAAACTCTTCCATTTAGGAAGTGATGAAAGGTTGTCCGCACCGATAATAAGATAGACCGTGTCACCTTCATTCATGAAGTGCTTGACAGTTTCTATCGATGTCACAGCTCTGTTCTGCTCAACCTCAAATGAACTAACTTCTACATCGTTGAGTTCGTGCGTCATCGCCCTTAACCATTTTAGACGTAAATCTGCCGGTGCAAATGATTTTGATTTGAATGGGTTTAAAAAGGCAGGTACCACAATCAGTGTATCTATATCAAGAGATGTCAATGCCTGTTTAATGATCTCTAAATGCCCTATATGAGGGGGATCAAAGCTTCCGCCAAAGATTGCTTTTTTCATCGTCACCATAATTTATGAGAATTATAACTAAAAATAGGTATAATCGCGCTATATTTTTCCGTATGTGGAATGGATAAGGTGTAAATATATGGCATTAAAAATTGCAATTAACGGATTGGGACGTATTGGTCGTTGTGTAGCACGTATTATCGCAGATAGAGATGATATTGAACTCGTAGCGGTCAATGCAAGCGGTTCACATGAGATGATTGCGTATAATCTTAAGTATGATTCAGTACACGGAACACGTGATGACGTCAAGGTAGAAGAGGGTTACCTTTGTATAGGAAATGAACGTGCAAGGATATTATCTGAACGTGATCCTGCCAAGTTGGACTTTGCTGGCGCAGGTGCAGATATGGTCCTTGAGTGTACCGGAGCATTTTTAACACAAGAGAGTGTACAGCCTTATATAGACAACGGTGTGAAAAAAGTACTCTTTTCTGCTCCTGCAAAAGATGACACTCCTACCTTTGTCTTAGGTGCGAATGAAAATGATTATGCTGGTCAGCCTATCGTCTCTAATGCATCCTGTACGACAAACGGTCTGGCTCCTGTAGCTAAAGTACTTGATGACGCCTTTGGTATTAAAAACGGTTTGATGACGACTATACACTCGTACACATCGTCACAGCCTATATTGGACAGTAAGCATAAAAAAGATCCTCGTAAGGGACGTTCTGGTGCAACAAACTTGGTACCGACAACAACAGGGGCTGCCAAAGCGATCTCGAAAGTACTTCCTAACCTTGCCGGTAAATTAAACGGTCAGGCTATCCGTGTTCCTACACCGGATGTCTCTATGGTTGACTTAACAGTTACATTGAACGCAGATGTGACACTTGAGATGGTCCAAGCCGCTTTCAAAACAGCAAGTGAAGGCTCACATAAAGGTATCTTGGGTGTCGACGAAGAGTATCGTGTATCACAGGACTTTGTCGGTGAGAGCTTGAGTACGGTCGTCGTTATGGACACGATCCAGGTCATCGATGACAACCTGGTCAAAGTACTGTCATGGTATGACAATGAATGGGGCTATTCTACCCGTCTTGTCGATATGGCACTTCATATCTCTAAATAATCAATTTTTAAGTAATATAACAGATGCACCCATGTCCGCTTTAGTAGCGGCAGGATGCCTGCGCGCAGCGCCAGAAAGGAAATCAATGCAGCTTCACTCGATCAAAGATTTGGACTTTAAAGGTAAAAAGGTATTTATCCGTTGTGATTTTAATGTACCTATGGATGAATATGGAAATATCACTGATGATAGACGTATCCG
>JBFFSC010000053.1:0-10365 GCA_041572615.1 Sulfurimonadaceae bacterium | reverse complement strand
TACTTTTGCTCAGCCGGATTCTGAGACTGCTAAACGTTTCATGGGTGCTGCTGAGGCTCTTTGGGCGACGATTGAGAAAATCAATGAAGAGGGTGGCGTTGATAATGCTGCCGTTCAGCCGAACACACCTCCAGGTGTTTCTGCATGTTCTACAGGCGGCGCAGCTGCAGCTTCTCAACAACAAGCTCCGGCACAAAGTGGCGGTTCTTGCGGCACAGGATGCGGCTGTCATTAATATGATGTGAGATATATCTCACATCCTCTCCATTAGACCATCTTCTTTTTACCCCCGATTTTATAGTGTTTTTAGTCAACTTTTCATTATAATGGCTCTATTATTAATTATTTGGAGAGTATCATGGAATCACAAGGTGTAATGACACGTGAAAATGAAGTACGCGCCAAGTTATACAAGAGTAAAATCCCGGCATGGCTCGATTACCTTCAAAGTGGCACAGGTCTTGTCTTAGCACTTTTTATGTGGGGCCATATGATCTTTGTATCAACGATTTTATTGGGAAAAGACGCCATGTATACTGTGGCAAAGTTTTTTGAGGGCGAATATATCCTGGGTCATAGCTATCCTGCTATCGTTATGGTTTTTACCGGCATTATCTTCTTTCTATTTATTTTACATGCAATACTTGCCATGAGAAAATTCCCATCTAATTTTAGACAGTACAAACTTTTTCATACCCACATGATACGTATGAAACACTCTGACACGACATTGTGGTACTACCAGGCAGTAACAGGTTTTATCATGTTGTTTCTGGGGTCTGTTCACCTTTATGTGATCATGACGCATCCGGGAGAGATAGGTCCGTATGCTTCTTCGGACAGGATGGTCACTGACTGGATGGCACCACTGTACCTTATACTCCTGATTGCTGTCGAAGTGCACGGGAGTATTGGTCTGTACCGTTTGGCAATCAAATGGGGGTGGTTTGACGGCAAGAACCCCAAACTAAACCGAAAACGTCTGAAGCAGGCAAAATATATCGTGACATTTTTCTTTTTGACCTTGGGACTGGCTACCTGGGTAATGTATGTGAAGATTGGTATTGAACATAAAGACAGAGCCGGTGAACGCTATGTTCCTCAAAGTATAGCGGCAATGCAAAGTGAGGGTGAAGTATGAAAATCACATACACAGATGTTTTAGTTGTAGGGGGCGGTCTTGCAGGACTTCGTACAGCGACGGGGGCGAAGAAAAGAGGTCTGGATGTTATCCTGCTAAGTCTTGTACCGCCTAAACGTTCACACTCAGCAGCGGCACAAGGGGGTATGCAGGCGAGTCTGGCTAACAGTGCAAAAGGTAAAGGGGACAATGAAGATGTCCATTTTATGGATACGGTCAAGGGGAGTGACTGGGGTGCAGATCAGGACGTGGTGCGTATGTTTGTCAACACAGCTCCGAAAGCCATTCGCGAGATGGCAGCTATTGGTGTTCCATGGTCACGTGTAAAGGCCGGTGATCATACGGCTATTATCAATGCGGAGAAGGTGACGATCACTGAGGATGAAGAAGCGCACGGTCTGATAACGGCGCGTGATTTTGGAGGGACAAAGAAGTGGCGGACCTGTTACACTTCAGACGGAACGGGTCACAGTATGCTCTTTGCCATGGATAATAAGGCACAAGAAGAGAAGATTGAAGTGCGTGAGCGTATGGAAGTGATCTCTTTGATCCACGAGAACAACCGCTGCTATGGTGCTGTTGCGAGAAACCTTATCACGGGAGAACTGGTCGCTTATATCGCCAAAGCGACGACAATTGCTACGGGCGGATATGGGCGGATCTATTCCGTATCGACGAACGCCGTTATCTGTCAGGGAATGGGACAGGCTGTCGCACTTGAAACAGGTGTTGCCAGCCTGGGAAATATGGAAGCGATACAGTTTCACCCTACAGCGATCGTCCCTGTTGGAATCCTTACAACGGAAGGATGCCGCGGTGATGGTGGTCTCTTGAAAGATGTCGACGGATATCGCTTCATGCCGGATTATGAACCGGAGAAGAAAGAGCTGGCTTCACGGGATGTCGTTTCACGCCGTATGACGGAACATATCCGTAAAGGAAAGGGTGTCAAGTCACGCTACGGGGATCACCTATGGCTTGATATTACAATACTTGGACGTGAACATATCGAGAAAAACCTCAGAGAGGTCAAAGAGATATGTGAGAGCTTTTTGGGAATTGATCCTGCGGAGGAGTACATTCCTGTCCGACCGACACAACATTATTCGATGGGCGGTATCCGTACCAATTTCAAGGGAGAGTCTCAGACGATGAAAGGACTCTATTCGTGTGGTGAAGCAGCTTGCTGGGATATGCATGGATTTAACCGCTTGGGCGGTAACTCGGTTGCTGAGACCGTTGTCTCGGGGATGCTGGTGGCAGAGTATATTGCCGATTATTGTGAAAGTGAAGAGAGCAATATTGAGATATCGACATCAACGATCGAAGGGTTTATCAAAAGAGAACAGGCTAAGCTTGAAGCCCTCATCAACAAGAAAGACGGGGAGGATGTCTATCCGATCCGACGTGCGATGGAAAATATCATGATGGAGAAGGTGGGCATCTTCAGAAATGAAGATGACCTGCAATCTGCCGTTAATGAGTTAGAAGAGCTACTGGTCCGCAGTAAAAATATCGAAGTCAAACATAAGACCCTGGTGGCTAACCCTGAACTGGTCAATGCCTATCGAACACAACGTATGTTAAAACTTGCATTGTGTGTCGCAAAAGGTGCCTTAGAGCGAAGAGAGAGCAGGGGAGCACATGCGCGTGAAGACTATCCTGAACGCAATGATAAAGAGTGGCTGAAACGTACAATCACGACGTGGCCTGATCCGGAGCAGACGATACCGACAGTTTCATATGAAAATATCGAAATAGAGTCGATGGAACTGCCACCAGGTTTTAGAGGATATGGTAAGGATAATACTATCGTAAGTGAACGCTCTGTTGAAAGGCAAGCCAAAGTCGATGCTATCAGAAAAGAGCTTGAAGAGCAGGGCAAAGACCGTTTTGAGATCCAGGAAGCTTTGATGCCGTATCTGCATCAACTGCCAAAAAAATACCAGGGACGTAATGAACGTTTGGAGGAAAGATTCAATGAACAGTAATGAGACAAATCGAACACTAAAGATATCCGTATTGCGATTTAATCCTAATGAAAAAGGGGATAAACCGCGTGTCGAGACCTTTGAGCTTGAAGAGGCACCGGGTATGACACTTTTTATTGCACTCAATGATATACGTGAAAAATATGATGCCTCGCTAAAATTTGACTTTGTCTGCCGTGCAGGAATCTGTGGAAGCTGCGGAATGATCATCAACGGTAAGCCGGGTCTGGCTTGCCGTACGTTGACGGCTAAACTCGATGAAGAGATAACACTCGCTCCACTTCCGGTGTTTGAGCTTATCGGTGACCTCTCTGTCTATACGGGAAAATGGATGCGCGGTATGAATGAGCGCGTTGAGGCATGGATTCATAAGGAAGAGGAAAAAGTGATCGATTCTAACCGTCTAGAAGAGAGAATGGACCCTGATCTTGCTGATGAGATCTATGAAGTTGACCGCTGTGTAGAGTGCGGCTGCTGTGTTGCAGGCTGCGGGACAATGGTGATGCGTGAGCAGTTCATCGGGGCTGTCGGCCTTAATAAAGTGGCACGTTATTCTCTGGATCCTAGAGATATCCGTACGGATGAAGACTACTATAATGTTATCGGTGACGACAATGGGATATTCGGTTGTATGTCATTGATGGGGTGTGAAGACCTTTGTCCAAAAGACCTTCCGCTGCAATCCAAGATCGCGTATCTACGAAGAAAAATGGTAGATCTTAGATCGTAGAGAAAATCAAACATTGACTTTTCTCCTTATCTCTAAACGTTTTAATAGTCCTCAAACATATCGGAAGTAAACTCAACGATCTTGTTACGTCCGGTATTTTTAGCTTCGTAGAGGGCTGTATCGGCATACTTTATGACCTTCCAAATGGAGTCAGCGTCTTCAGGCAGTTTTGCTATACCAATGCTCAGTGTTTTTTTCAGTGTCTCAGAACCGATACTGAACTTCTGCTCAGCAAACCTTGTATGGATGTCAGATGCTATTTTCATCGTTGCTTCTGGCGTAGTGCGACGAAGCATGACAAGGAACTCTTCACCACCATAACGAACGGCCATGTCTGCTTCCCGAATTGATGTACTCAATATCTCAGAGAGTGCCTTGATAACCGTGTCACCAACATCATGGCCATAGGTGTCGTTAACCAGCTTGAAATAGTCTATATCGATCATCAAGACATCATAATTGATCTTATCTCTTTGAATATGAGCCTGTTCCTGTTCGATATATTCCTCCAAGAAGCGTCGGTTATACAGTCCTGTCAGTCCGTCACGCAGTGATGACTCGCGAAGGATGTCCATAAGTATCTTGCTCTCTATGACCGGTTTTGCAGCTTCATAGTAGTTTTTCATACTGGTAATCTGATCACTTATCTCATCTATCTCCTCTTTATTTTTTGCTGAGACAGATAGAATCAAAGAGTAGTCATTATTAATGACAAAAGGCATACATATATATTCCAGTTCTCCGTTCTTGGTACATGACGCGCAGAGGTTAGGAAAATCACTGGAGATGATGTCCGTCGAGGTTCTGTAAGCACGGCATTCTAGGGCATCAATATCTGCTTTATGTGCGCAAAAACTGTCACCTTCAGTGATAAAAAGCAGGTTTCTCTCTTTGCGGGAATGGTTGACCTCATACATGGCAAAATGTTTGAGTTTGAACTTGTTTTCAAGCAGATGATAGATTCTCTCATAGATGGCATATTTGTCTTTATCCAGTTCAATGGTCTTCTTGAACTTGTAAATATCGGAGAGTTCATGGATAATACTGCGGGCTTCATCCAAGGGGTCTGAAGAGTGTATATTACTGCGTGCGACAAAACTATGAAGCTGATCTTTGATATTGCCGAAGGCATCTTGCATCTTTTCAAACAGATCGTTCATCTGATTGGCGACTTCTCTTCCTTCGCCGGTCAGTCGTGTTGTAAAACGATGCGTAAAGTCACCCGAGTATGCCTTTTTCGTCCCTTCTCTCAAGTTATTGAAGAGATGCATATATGGTTTGAAATAGTGATTGGTCAAGTAAAGGGCGATGACTAAAAAGACAAGGTTGATACTAAATATCTTGACGATGGTTACAGCGCCTGCATCACGTATATTTTCAATATTGAACTCCATACTGATGGCACCAAGTACTTCACCTTCCTGGGCATCATGACACGAGAGACAGTTTGGACTGCCGTATGCGGTCGCGATATAGGGAATGCTGACACGAAGAATAGCCTTCTCAGGATTTTCAATGATCTTACGTATGGTTTTACCCTCTTTCAATACCTGTGCATCAAGTTCATCTCGTTTGATCTCGTTTTTAAGACCTGTTCCATACTGGGCAATGGCATTGTCTGAACGGACAATCCACAGATTCTCGACATCTTTCGACTGGGCAATATTACGTAAGAAGAACTCACGTTTGTCCATAATACCGTTGACCATATGTGCAGTCAGCCCATCCCGGACGATCTCTGCGGTCATCTTAGATTTCTCAATGGCATTGTTATAGGCATAATCCCTGAAATTTATAGCGACATTGATGATGGTCGCTGTCGCAAGACCGATCAGCATAAGGCCGACGATGAGTAGAATCTTTTTATTTGTATTCATGTCACAACTTTTTGATAATATAAGTTTTTATTATTTATATTGTATCAAGAGTAACTTAAAATTTTTATGTGGGCATAAGTATAGAAGAGGGAAAGGTGATTTTTTTGTATGTTGTAGTGATACTTTTTTGAAGAAGTCAGTTACTCAACGGTAACTGACTTCGCCAGGTTGCGAGGCATATCGACATCATTGCCCAGACGTACTGATATTTCAAGTGATAAGAGTTGTAAGACGACCATCATCTCAAAAAACTCATGCATATAGTGAGAGCGTTTTGCGATCTTAATAAAGTCATCTGCCTTATCAAACTCTATCGCTGAGATGGCACAGATAGTACTGTCTCGTGCAGAGAGCTCTTCTACATTTGATTTTGTTTTATCATACAGGATGTTGGTCGGCATTAGAGCAATGGTAAAAAGTTCGGGATCGGCCAATGCGATAGGCCCATGTTTCATCTCACCCGAAGGGTATCCCTCTGCATGCAGGTAGGAGATTTCTTTAAGCTTCAAGGCTCCTTCGAGTGCCAGTGGATAGAAAACGTCCCTGCCGATAAAGAAGAAACCGTGCCCGTGCAGATAACGTTTTGACAGGCGACGGATCCTTTCATGCAGTTCATCCGTGACAATGACGGTAGAAGGGACTTCTCTGAGCAGTGATATATGCTTGGAGAGCTCTTTCGACGTAAGCGATGAACGGAGTTTTGCAACATAGAGTGAAAGCATCCAGAAGATGACCATCTGCGTTGCAAACGCTTTTGTCGATGCGACACCTTTTTCGATACCGGCACGTGTAAGAATTGAGGCATCGGCTTCACGTACCATCGATGAATTGTCCACATTGCAGATCACCAGTGATTTCAGTCCTGCTGCTTTAGCCATCTTCAATGTCTCAAGGGTATCGGCTGTCTCACCGCTTTGTGAGATGACAATAAAGAGTGTGTCTTTACTCATCAATGGTTCTTTATAGCGGAATTCGCTGGCTATCTCGACTGAACAACGGATCTTGGCATAACGTTCAAATAGATAAGAGGCAGCAAGCGCTGAATGGTAGGATGTTCCGCAGGCACAGAGTTTGACTTCGTTTATTCCCTCAAACAGCGATTCATCTAACTCTTCAAAGTTGATGCTCTCATCATCCAGACGTCCCATTAAAGTATTGGAGATAACCTGTGATTGCTCATAGATCTCTTTTTCCATAAAGAAGCGAAATCCCTCTTTTTGCGCGGAAAGTTTTGATGAGGGAAGGGTTTTCAATACAGGATCTATTTTTTCGTAAGAAGCATTGAACAGTTCTACTTTGTCAGTTGTTAAATACCCGTTTTCACCATCGTTAAGATATATGACATCCGAGCATAAACCGATCAGCGGTGTGTCCGAAGAGGCAAAGTGTTTTTCACCTTCAGCCAGGCCGATAAGCATTGGTGAGCCATTTTTTGCAAAATAAATAGTATCAGGGGCTGACTTTGTAATCAGTAAAATGACATAAGCACCTTCAAGTTCATCAAGTGTCGCCCTAAATGCTTTAAGGGGGTCATTAAGACGTTTATTATGTGATTCAAAAAGATGAACGATGACTTCGGTATCCGTTTGGGATATAAAGGTGACTCCCTCTTTGAGAAGACGCTGTTTCAATTCCTGGTAGTTTTCGATAATACCGTTGTGCACGACGTAGGAGTTCTCACCGATATGAGGGTGTGCATTAAGCTCGGTCGGTTTGCCATGCGTGGCCCAACGTGTATGACCGATTCCGATGGAGAACCCATGAGGAGTAAACTCTTGTGTTTTGTTTCTAAGGTTCTCTAATTTACCTACTGCCTTGTAAATCGAAAAGTTGTCATCCTGCAGTACGGCGATACCGGCTGAATCATACCCACGGTATTCAAGTTCGCCTAATCCGTCCAAGAGGATATCTTTTATGTTGTTCTTTCCTATATACCCGACAATTCCGCACATATTTATACCTTATTCACTAAAGCGTCTATAATTTTTTCGGTATTATGACAGACATTCTCGTGTTTTTCTATTAAAAACTGATCGCGTGCACGGTTTTTGATCGTATGGACCTTGGCTGTAGCAATGTCGATATGCATATCGTCAAAGGCCTTGATGACATAGGCAAGCAGTCCGGACTGATCATGAGTGTTAATGCTAAGACGGGCATATGTATGTGAATGTTCACAGTTTAGATCTATTTCATCTGCCTTGATCAGAGGTTTGTTCAGTTCGATCTTCTTTTCCATGTCAAATGCATCTTCTATGATCTTTTCTATATGATAGCTATCATCTTCGTCTATAGATTGAGAGAACTCGATCTTAAAGTATTTAATCTCATTATAGAGTTTAAAAATATCCATTGCCACGATATTTAAGAAGTTCAGCTTTCCTAGCAGATAACCTAAATTCAGCGGGATATCTTTGAAAATCTCAATGATGAGGTGCGGAGAATTGGTAATAGTATAGGTGTATTTATCGAGATCCTTGGCTTTTTGAGAGAGGTTGACAATCTCTTCAGGCTTGTTCTTGATAAAGAAAAGGTTTGATTCGATTGAGAGGATGTTTTTCTGTTGTGATTTGTTCAGTGCCGTAAAAGAGCTGTTCTTTTTAAGTGCATTTTCACGTTTACGGCGTTTTTCTGCTTCATTGATCATCTCTTTGTTGTCGATGACCTCCAATGATGCATAATAAAGCTCGCGCAGCAGTTTTGCATTAAATGAGTTGTAGGTCTTTTGGCTGACCCCGTTGATATCGGCATAGGTCAGGACGAAAAGTAGTTTTAATGTTCGTTCATCTTTAATCTTTGAGATAAAAGAGAAGAGTATTTTTTCATGATAGAAATCCTCCCTAAATGCAACATGGCTCATTGCGATATGGTGTTTGATCAAAACAGTTCCAATCTCGATGAATTCAGAGGGTAGATTCAGACTTGAAGCGTAGGCATTAAAGAGTTTCGCTCCTACAAGGGAGTGGTCCTGGACCCTTCCTTTCCCCGTATCATGTAGAAGTGTCGTCATATGCAAGAGCATACGATCCTCATGTGAAAAGTCTTTGTAAAGCTCTAAAGCGAGAGGGTCTTTGATGTTTTCCAATGCTTTGATACACATCAATGAATGGATATCAACCGGATGGGTATGATAGCCGTCAAACTGTGGCAAGAACATGACTTTAGAGAATGCCGGGATAATATCCGCCAGTATACCTGTATCAAATAAGAGTTGTAGAATACAATGCAAATATCGTTTTGAGAAAAGTTTTAAGAGAAGGGATTGCTCTTTGTTGGAGAACTTTCCTTTCATCTGTTCTGTTGAGATACATTTATACATAGAAGGATCAAAATGAAACTCTTTATCTTCAAGTTCAGATAAAAACTCTAAGAGCTCAATACGGCTGATTGCTTTGCGGTTAAAACAGGTATAGATACTTCCCTCATTTTCATAAAAGCCACAGCTTGTCCTTCTGGTTCGGATAAGTGCTATATTGGCCTTGTCATAGATGAAGGGACGTGATAGTTTATAGGTGTATATCTGTGTGAAGTGGTTGATCACCCACATAGCATGCATTGTTTTTGTTACGAGAACACGCTGGGAACTGAAACCGAGTTTTTTTGTCACTTCGGGAATATATTCCAAAACCAGGATATCCTGTTGTTTCTTGGCGATAAGATGTAAAGCACTGCGCACGCGGAACAAGAGTTCCAAGGCAATACGATACTCTTTGTACTCCTCTTCATTAAAGAGGTTTCCACTAAGGTCTTTAAGGTTCTGACAGCCGTAAACAGTGTGTGCCAGCCAGAAGAGGAGGTGGGCATCACGCAGTCCGCCAATGGACTCTTTGATATTAGGCTGCATCGAGGAAGGGAACTTTTCTCTGCGTATGCGCGACTCTTCCATCTTTGCCAGGATAAACTCTTTTTGGTCCTGGCGACGTATCTTGTTCAGTTCCCGGGTGCTTCGCATCCATAAAAAATTGGAACCGGTAATAAATCGTGATTCTGAAAAGGCTGTCTTTATGGTGATGTCTTCTTTGGAGGCTTGCTGCAAGTCGCCAAGTTCATGGACACGGTGTCCGAGTTTTAAACCAGCGTCCCAGGCAAGGTACAGGAACTTTTCAATGATATGCTGTGTGTTAAAGCCATCGCACTCTTCATAAATGATCATCAAATCAATGTCACTATGTACGCATAACTGTTCACGTCCGTAAGAACCCAATGCGATAAAGGTGATAGGAATATTGTTTCTCATTGGGATGTAATCATTGAAGGTTTTGCGAAGGACGATTTTGTACATCATCTTGATGATATGATCCAGCTGCTTGGTATGTCGTACGAGAAAGTCTTTACCCTGATTGGCTTCAAAGAGGTCGTTGAGTCCTTCTTTGTACTCGCTGAAGTATTGTTTGAACAGTTTGGAGATCTCAAAATCGGGAGCTTTCGCTTCGATTAGATCTTCTAGTCGGTTTGTTATATCCATTGTTATTGCTTTCGAATAAAAATCTTCTCATTATAGCTAAGAATTGTATTCTAAGAACTATACGATATAATTCTCAAAAATATGAAAACGGTATGTATAAAATATGGACATTATTGATAGAATCAAAGCAGGTGAAAGAATAAATTTTGAAGAGGCCTTGT
>JBFFSC010000052.1:0-10488 GCA_041572615.1 Sulfurimonadaceae bacterium | reverse complement strand
TCGTTGTCTTATGGTGATGGTAAAGACGGTCCACTCTCCATCATTATAAGCTATTAGGGTGCCTTTATGATGTTTTTCGATGATGTTTTTTGCCATGTATAACCCCAAACCTCTGCCATTTTTCTCTTTTGTCGAATAGTAGGGCATGAAGATATCCGATATATTCTTGCTTGCAATACCACCGGCATTATCGCTGATAAGGATCTGAATACCTTTGTCATCACTTCTTGTCTCAATCTTGATGCGAGGATGACTCTTCTTCTGTTCAAGCAGGGCCTCTCTTGCATTTTGCAAGATGGCCAGGATCACCTGTTGAAAGTCCTGCTTGTATATTTTGACATTCGAAGGTGTGTTCAGATTGCTCTCAATAGTGATATTCTCATGGTCGAGTGCGGGCTGAATAATATATAAAGAGGAGAAGATAAGTTCATCAACAGATGTCTCACTCTCTTCAAGGTGAGGTTTGTAGAAGTCCTGAAACGCATTGATCGTCTTACTCAGCGTTTGCGTATGCTCTTCAATGGAAGTGAGTTTATCCAGTGCTATTTCAGATGTCAGATCCTCTTTGATCAGGCGCATTTTTAGACTTCCGGCCATAGCAGCGATAGTGCCTAAGGGCTGTCTCCACTGATGAGCGATCATGCTTAAGATCTCTCCAATCTGTGCAAGACGGGTCTGCTCCATAAGTAACTTCTGGCTCTGTTGATACTCTTTGACAGCTTTTTTTATACGCTCTTCAAGGTGCCTGTTGTGCTCTTCAAGAGCTTCTTCCAGCTCCACAGGTTTTTTTGAGACAAGGTAGGCCAGAGGAATGGATAAGACGGACATAAGGATCAAGATGGCTGTGATCAGTTTGACTTCTTTAAAGACCAAAGCATGGATGTTTTCTGCTTTGGGCTGAAAGATGAGCTGGATCTCTTCATCGTTATCAAAGCCAAGTGATTCGATATAGGCATTGTGTGTGATGCTCTTGTTTTCATTGAGGATATTTTTGATGTCTGCTTTGAAGCTTTCAGATGTCTTTGTCTCATTGAGATAGGCGCTCCAGTTGTGTTTTCCATCAGAAGAGACAAGAACACCACCGTTGTGATCAACCATCGTGATGTCATAGGAGTTTGATGTCGTAAGTTGATCGAGGATATTGTGCATAAAGACGTTGATAATAAGGATACCCATGATCTCATCACCTTTATATACAGGCATGCCTGCACGCATCACAGGTCGGATAGGAAGATCGATCTTGTTATGTTCGATGTTCAAGTCTATTTTTGAATACCAAATCTCATCAGGTGACTGGTTCAAAATCGAATGGTAGTAGTACCGGTGGCCTTTGTTCTGGAGTTCATCATTGGCAATAAGATAGGGTTTTGTGTCAAAGTTGTCTCTGTCGACGCGTATGATCTCATCTGCATTATTGTTGATATAGCGCAGCTGCATGATGCTTCCATCTGACGCGCAGAGGTTGAAAAAGAGTTCACTGAGTATCTTATGTGAGGTTTGATCACCTAGGTCTGCAATAAAGTGCTGAAAGCTCTTGGAAAACTTTATTGCATGAAGTTTGTTTGTGATGTCATTAGTGTATTGTTTAAATAAAAGTTTTTTGTGCGAAGCGATGAGATGGGCGTTTTCCAAACTCTCATGAGCAATCTTCTTGTTGATGACAGCCGTATATATGATACCTGTCATCATGGTCAGAAGAAAGCTGAAGACAATGAAGGTAAGTAGTAATTTTGTCCGGTAGGACCATTGGGAAATTTTCATGCTAGATTTTATCATAACAAAATTTATTGTTTCTTGTGAGAGGATAGAGTGAGATAAAGTTTTGTTTCTTGTGAGTTTTTTTAGAAATGAATCTATGGTGATAGTATAAACAAGAAGCTAAAAGTGGCTCCGGATACTGGATTCGAACCAGTGACCAAGTGATTAACAGTCACCTACTCTACCGCTGAGCTAATCCGGAATGTTCAAGAGGGCGAAATTATAAGACAAAGGGTCTGATTTGTCAAGAAAATCTATGCTCTTTTTCGCGTTTTCTGTGAAGGTTTTCTGCAGGGAGAAAAAAGTCAAGTGACGAGATTCTTTTCAGGACTATTTTCCCTGAGTCCAAAAGCCCGTCAAGACGTCTCAGAGATGCTTCATCAAAGAGGAGTTTGACATCCTCTGGTGTCAAAGGCCGTTTGTCGAGGGTGTTGATGATCTCTTCATCCGTGTATGAGGAAGGCTTGGATTTTACATCTTTTCGTGAGGCGATATGAATAGGAAGTTCGGGACTGAACTGCTGTGAAATACAAAAGAGCTCATCATAGGATATTCCTTCAATA
This sequence comes from Sulfurimonadaceae bacterium, assembly GCA_041572615.1. GTDB lineage: Bacteria > Campylobacterota > Campylobacteria > Campylobacterales > Sulfurimonadaceae. Next base: position 8,167 of record JBFFSC010000052.1, on the reverse strand, counting down.
GGATAAGCCGGTGGGCGGTCAATGGTACCAAGGTCTATGCGTTCACACTCTACTTGCTTCAATACCCTGTTTAATGCCTCTATTTCGTCTTGTGTATCATTGAGTGTTTTGACAAAGAGAATCTCGATGAAGAGTCTTCCTGTGAATGCATGCGAAAATGAGATGACACTCTCGACAAGTTGGTCCAGGTCAATGCTTTTATGCGGTCTGTCTATCTTTTCAAAAACCTTCGGCGTAACCGCATCAAGGGAGAGTTTTACCTGATCAAGGTGAAGAAGGCTCTCATAGGTCTTTTGGTCACTTAAAGTGGCTGAATTGGTCAGGATAAGGGTCTGTTTGTCTTCTTTTATCTCATCGATCTTCATAATTAGTTCATCAAGATGAGGATAGAGGCTTGGCTCACCGTTTGCCGTCAGTGTGATGACTTCGGTGTTAGGGTGTTCGATTAGAGCTTCTTTAAGTTCAGTAATGATCTCATCGGGTCTATGAGCTTGGCTATAGTTCTTTATGGCTGGTGCAGGAGCAAGCTCGCAATAGAGGCAGTCAAAATTGCACTGTTTATGTTCAGGCGAGAGATCGATGCCGAGTGAGGTTCCAAAACGGCGTGATGCTACCGGTCCAAATATAAACTTCATAGCTGCTTACGGAGCTTAGCGTGCAGTCATCTCATGGACAAGGTCAACAAGATATTTGGCATTTTCAGGATCAAGATCAGGAAGCATCCCGTGTCCAAGGTTGAATATGTGACCCGGCTCTTTACCCATCACATTGACGATGTGCTCAACACCCTCTTTAGTGGCTTCTTTGGAGTAAAGACGTGTCGGTTCCATATTGCCTTGAAGGACATATTTATCACCGAGTTTTGCTTTTGCCAGTTCGATTGGTGTCGACCAGTCCACACAGAAAACATCAAAGTTACCGCCCATCTGAGCCACCTTGTCAAGGTAACCGGAGATTCCCTTAGGGAAAAGAAGGACAGGGATATGAGGATATTTTGCCTTTACATGTTCAGCAATTTGAAGCATATATTTCCATGAGAAGTCAAAGAAGGCTGATTCTTCAAGTGCTGATGCCCATGAGTCGAAGACCTGAACAGCATTGGCTCCGGCTTCGATCTGTTTGCAGAGGTAGTCCTGGATAACAATGGTCAGTTTTTCAAGGAGTTTATGCATGAACTCAGGATCAGTCGCGATCTTCTTCTTGACGATGGCATAGGTTTTTGTTCCCTGTCCCTCAAGCATGTATGTTGCGAGTGTCCATGGACTTCCGGTAAAACCGATAAGTGCTTTGTCAGCACGCAGACGCGAACGTACTTTGGCTACGGTGTCGTAGACATAGACAAGTTTATCGGCCGCTTTCATGTCGAGTGCATCAAGGTCGGCATCGGTTTTAAGAGGTTCAGGGAACTTCGGTCCAAAACCGGTGATGAATTCCAGCTTCATTCCCATCTCATTTGGAACAACGAGGATGTCTGAGAAAAGGATGGCTGCATCGACATCCAGACGTTCTACGGGCTGAATAGTGACTTCACAGGCTTTTTCAGGATCATGACACAGGTTCAAAAAGTTTCCGGCTTCTTTACGGACAGCCATATATTCAGGAAGATAACGGCCGGCTTGGCGCATCATCCAGATAGGAGTGTGAGTGGTCGGTTTTCTAAAACATGCATCGACGAAGATCATATTTGACATGTGCTTTTCCCTTTTATAAATTGATGTTGACGTAAAACGTTCTTAGTGCTTTTTTCCTACTTTTCCAAGGAAGAACAGACCCACAGCGACGGCTGTGATCGAGAGTGCAAAGTAAAGCATATCCAAGGCACCGTGATATTCAGTATGTCCCACTTTTTGGAAAAAACCTACGACAAGGACCATGACGATCACCTTAGAAATCTTGTCTTTGAGCTGGTCAAGCGAATGAATAGAAAGGATCTTGTTCTCCTCTCCGGGTTCATCACGCGCTGCATCGATCTCGGAGATAAATAGTTCATACAGACCGAATGCAAACAGAAGCATCACGACACCGATCAGGTAAAGATCGACGGCACCGATGATACCGCCCACAACATCTTCATGGAAGTTTTCCGGATGGGCATGGTTGATATAGGTCGTCAATACAAACTTCGCCGTCTCATAGATATCAAAACTTGCAACGGCAAATAGGATGATGGCACCGATGAGTCCGAAGATGACGGCTAGCAAGACAATAAAACGTGAACCCCAAAGGCTGTTTTCAAAAAATCTTTCTATCATGATTATACCTCCTGTTGTTCAACCCACTTCTGGGCGATTCTTACCGCATTGGTTGCTGCTCCGACACGCAGGTTGTCCGCAACGATGAACATATTAAGGACATTTTTTCTATAGATGTCATTTCGGATACGTCCGACAAAGGTTTCGTCACGATCCACACAGCTTGCCGGCATCGGGTAGATACTGTCAGCAGGGTCGTCTAGAACGATGACATTTGGTGCCTTTGAGAGTATCTCTCTTGCTTCGGCAGCATCGACATCTGCATCAAAGGTAAGGGTTAAAGACTCGGCATGTCCTCGAAGTGTAGGGACACGGACACAGGTCGCAGAGACTTCTACTTTTTTTCCAAGAATCTTGATGGTCTCATTGACCATCTTCATCTCTTCTTTGGTGTAGCCGTTTTCCATGAAGACGTCTATCTGTGGGATGACATTGAGTGCGATCTGGTGAGGGAAGGCATTGTGCTCAGATTCATCCAGTTTGAATTGAAAGAAGTCTTGCATCTGAGTGACCAGTTCTTCCATCGCTTTTTTACCGCCGCCTGAAGTGGCCTGATAGGTCGAGACATCGACACGCTGCAGGTCAAAGGCCTCATCGAGTGGCTTGAGTACCTGTACCATCTGTATGGTAGAGCAGTTAGGGTTTGCGATAATACCCGTCGTCTTCCATTCAGCGATTTCATGAGGGTTGACCTCAGGAACGACAAGAGGGACATCCTCATCCATTCTGAAATGACTTGTGTTGTCAATGACGACTGCACCGGCTTCGGCTGCAAAAGGTGCATATTTCGCAGAGATTGACCCGCCTGCTGAAAAGAGGGCGATCTCGATCTTCTCTTCTTTGAAGACAGTCTCGGTAAGTTCTTTGATGACAAGCTCTTCACCGTTAAACTCTATGGTACGACCTGCTGAACGTTCACTTGCAAGCGGGACGATCTTGTTGAAAGGAAAATCGATCTCTTCAAAGATACGAAAGATCTCTTCCCCCACAGCTCCAGTGGCACCGACTACGGCTACATTGTATTTTTTCAATCTATTATCCTCTCTAAGAATTTATCTTATATTGTTGAATTTTTTTCTCTAAAACAGTTTGACTCATGCCAAGCATGTCAGCACTTTTTCCCAGGTCCATCTCACATGACTGAAGGACCTCTTCGATCAGCTCTTTTTCCATCTCGTTGATGCTTTTTTGTTTCTGGCGGCTGTCCAGGAAGAGTTCATCAACAGTGATAGCATCACCTTCACTCAGTATTGTGGCACGCTCGACAACAGAGACAAGCTCCCTGACATTCCCGGGCCAATTATAGGCAAGCAGGGCTTCTTGTGCGGCATCGTCAAAACTTTTTGGCTCGAAACCGTATTTTTCACAGTTCTCGGCAAGCACGTTCTCTGCAATATCCAGGATCTCTTCGCGGCGTTGGCGCAACGGCGGGATGGACACAGGAATCGTATTGAGACGGTAATAGAGATCTTCTCTGAATTCTCCCTGCTCGATATGCTTGTGCAAGTTGGCATTGGTCGCAGAGATGATACGTACGTCTATCTTGATAGGTTTTTGCGAACCAAGACGCTGAACCTCTCTCTCTTGCAGGACACGAAGCAGTTTAGCCTGTACAGGGTAGGGCATCTCACCTATCTCATCAAGAAAGAGTGTCCCACCTTCAGCAAGCTCAAATTGACCCGGTTTGGCCTGGATTGCATCGGTAAAGGCACCTTTTTCAAACCCGAAAAGTTCACTCTCTATCAGATTGTCGGGAATAGCAGCCATATTGATGGCAATAAAAGGCTTTTTGCTTCGCGGTGAAGCCTCATGGATAAAGGTTGCAAAGACCTCTTTACCGACACCGCTTTCACCTGTCAACAAGATCGATGCATCTGTCTTAGCTGCTTTTTCAGCCATCTTTACCGCTTTTTCAAGGGCAGGAGAGCTGGCGGTGAATGAAGAACTTGAACACTGCTTCTTTCGTTTTTTGGCAGGGGACTTCTTGACGACGTTTTGTATCTTGTGCGAACGCTTGATCGCTTTGACTAGAGTCTCTATCTCAAAAGGTTTAAGCAGAAAGTCTTTCACACCCAGCTGAATAGAGTCGATAGCTTTCTGTAAGGTGGCATTGCCGGTCATGATGATGACTTCATACTTTCCATCAAGCTTTTTGACGAACTCAATACCGTCCATACCGGGCATATTGATATCAGTGACAATGAGTTCGAAGCTGTCATCAAGTTTTGGCAGGGCATCTTTGGCACTTTTGAAACTGACGATCTCGAACTCGTCATAATCTCCCATAGCTATCTCAAGGGATTTACGCATATTTATATCGTCTTCGACAATCGCTATTTTCACGAAATTCCTTTACTAACAAGAGATAGATTATTTTAAAATTAATCGCGTGATTGTAGCGTATTCATCATTAAAGTCGACTGTTATATAGGTAGGAGGGAGTGTGAGATTGATCAGAGAAGAGCTTTTTAAATCATTGATTTTCTCATGTGAGCGGGTATGGACACCATGACGCATCAGGAATTCGAGTATTTCATCTTTATGCTCATTCATGATCACATTAAGATCAGATTCTTTTGGGGAGTAGAGTTCCAGTGTGTTCGATGGAGTAGACTCGATTGGTGTCATAGCCTGTGAAATATGGTAGGACTCGGAGATGACTACCGCATTTTTTATCTGTGCGCGGTAGCTTAAGATGTAGGTTTCAGAGGCTTGCAGCCATGTGCAAGCAAAGATTAGCGCGAAGCTAAGATAGATTGCCATTGCTCAGGATCGATAACAAGTTCCATCTCTACTTCACATAGACCGTCCTTGAAGACAGTCTCGATAAGTTCAGCTTCTGCAATGACGGCATCGACAAAGGTACGCACTTCTGAACGTTGTACCATCATGTTCTTGATCTTGTCAGATCCTTCGATTCTTACCCCTTTGACTTTCTCGGCAAGCAGTCTGTAGGCATCGGCAATCGCTGCACGTTTTGCTAAAGCATAAGCTTGTGCTGGTGATGATGTCATTGTTGGAGCCACACCTTGACCGATGACGTTGATACGAATCGTCTTGTAGCTTGCAGGTGCCATTTTTTTGACCGGTTTTCTCATTTCTTCAGGAGCGACAACTTCTTTTTTTGGCTCCTCTTTCTTTGCTTCAGGTGCCGGAGCAGGTGCTGGTGTTACGACAACAGGCTGAACAACGATAGGCTTGACGACAACAGGTTCGATTGTCTCAAGTTTCTTAGGCTCTTCAGGCGTATTTTCCGGTGCTTCTGCAGCTAATAGAAGCGCTGGTAGTAGTGCACTTAATAGTAGCGTTTTGTACATAATAGATCCTTACATCTTAATAGTTAAGGGTACTAAAGCAATGATTGTTCCAAGTTTGTCTATTCAGGGGAAGTAAAAGAATAGCGTCTGCTATTCTTTAAAAGGGGAGATGGAAAAAAAAGGGTTTATTCTTCCTCGTCGCTATCGATTGGATCGTCTTCTTTCTTCGGACAGCGTGAGATACTAACGACATCGTCACCTTTGATAATAAAGACACCTGAAGTGTTACGTCCAGATTTTGAGATGGTCTGCATATCGACACGGATCATTTTTCCTTTTTTTGTCAAGGCCATCATATCCATAGACTCATCGACCATCAGACATCCAACGACACTGTTACCTGTTTTGGCATTGAGTTTCATCGCAATAACACCTGAACCTGCGCGGTTGGTCAGACGATACTCTTCAGCCGTAGTACGTTTACCGATACCTTTTTCACTGACAGTTAGGATCTCTTGTTCATCATCACGGATGATATTGGCGTCGATGACAAAATCGCCTTCATGTTTGAACTTGATACCTCTTACACCGCGAGTAGAACGTCCCTGATCTCTTGTCTTGCCGATCTCAAATTTGATACATTGAGCTTTTTGCGTCAGGATAAAGAGGTATTGTGTCTCTGGAGTCGCGATTTTTGCCGTCACAAGCGTGTCATCTTCATCAAGGACGATGGCACGTACCCCGTTTGAACGTACATTTGAGAACTCACTGAGGTTGGTACGTTTGACAATACCGTTTTTCGTGAAGAAGACTAATGAGTTTTCTTCGCTGAAGTCTGTTGTCGGGATGATAGACTGGATCTCCTCATCCTGCACAAGGTTGATCAGGTTGACGATCGCCTTGCCTTTGGCAGTACGTGAACCTTCAGGGATGCGATAGACCTTCAGCCAGTGAAGCTGTCCGCGGTTTGTGACGATAAGAAGTGTGTCATGTGTATTACAGGTGAAGAAACTTTCGATAAAGTCATCATCGTATGTCGTTACGGCAGTCTTGCCTTTTCCTCCACGATGCTGTTTCTCATACTGTGCCAATGGCACACGTTTGATATAACCACGGTGTGTAATGGTCACGACCATAGGCTCGTTAGGGATAAGGTCTTCGATATCGATATCGTCATAATTGTCTACGATATCAGTAAGACGAGGTGTAGTCAGGGCTTCCTGTGCTTCAACAAACTCTTCTTTGATGATGCTTTGAAGGACCTCTTCGCTTTTTAGAATAGACTCAAGGTATTCGATAAGGGCATGCAGTTCTTTAAGTTCGTTTTCGATCTTCTCACGCTCAAGCCCCGTCAGTTTTTGAAGACGCATGTCCAAGATGGCCTGTGCCTGAAGGTCAGAGAAGTCGAACTCGTTTATCAGACCCTCTTTGGCATCAGCCGTGTCTTTCGATGCACGGATCAGTTTGATGATGGCGTCGATATGATCAAGTGCTTTTTTAAGCCCTTCTAAGATGTGTGCTTTGGCCTTGGCTTTGTCAAGGTCAAAGATAGTGCGGCGGATGATGACCGTCTTGCGGTGCGCGATGAAAGTGTTAAGCACTTCCATAAGGTTGAAGACTTTTGGTTCCTGGTTCTTGATGGCAAGCATGATGATACCGAAGGTCGTCTGCATGTTTGTCTGTTTATAAAGGTTGTTAAGGACGATCTCCTGCATCGCATCGCGTTTAAGCTCGATAACGACACGGATACCTTCACGGTCAGACTCGTCACGGATTTCAGAGATCCCTTCGATAGTCTTGTCACGTACAAGGATCGCAATACTCTCGATCAGACGCGATTTATTGACCTGATATGGAAGCTCATCGATAACGATGACATCTTTGTTCCCTTTTTTCTCGATGTGTGTTTTGGCACGCAGTTTAATACGTCCGCGGCCTGTCTCATAAGCATCCAAAATGCCTTTTTGACCGTAGATTGTTGCACCGGTAGGAAAGTCCGGTGCTTTGATAAACTGCATGATGTCCGGTAAAGTCGCATTCGGGTTTTCAAGAAGGTGAATGAGCCCTTGTAAGACTTCTCCAGGATTATGAGGCGGGATATTCGTTGCCATACCTACGGCGATACCAGAAGATCCGTTAATCAGAAGGTTTGGTACGCGTGTCGGGAAAACCGAAGGTTCCTGTGTCGTCGCATCGTAGTTGTCGATCATATCAACAGTATCTTTGTCCAGGTCTTTCATCAATTCGCTGGAATATTTTGTCATACGTGCTTCCGTATAACGCATCGCAGCGGCATTGTCGCCATCGACAGAACCGAAGTTCCCCTGACCATCGACAAGGGTCATACGCATGGAAAAGTCCTGGGCCATACGGACGAGTGCGTCATAGACCGAGTTGTCACCGTGCGGGTGATACTGTCCGATCACATCACCGACGATACGGGCAGATTTCTTATATTTTGCGCCGGCTGAGAGGTTGAGTTTGTCCATCGCATATAAGATACGTCGGTGAACAGGCTTAAGTCCGTCACGGACATCAGGCAGGGCACGACCTATGATAACACTCATCGAATAATCAAGGTAAGATGCCTTAACAGTGTCTTCTATATTTATATTGTCAATGTTCTGGTTGTTTTCCAGTAAATCGCTCATGCATATC
>JBFFSC010000051.1:0-10522 GCA_041572615.1 Sulfurimonadaceae bacterium | reverse complement strand
TCTGTTTACTGGTTGACGGAAAATGACAGCAAGCGTCTGATCGAAGAAAAAGGGTATGACGTACCGTTGGATACGCCTCTGGCGATTATGGTCATCAGTGATAGGATCTCGGCTTTTGACTGTATCTGGAAAGGCGAGGGTAATATGCAGGGTGTACCGGGTAAAGGTGCTGCGCTCAATGCTATCTCAAACCATTGGTTCAAGCTCTTTAAAGAGCAGGGACTTGCCGACAGTCATATCCTGGATATTCCGCACCCTTTTGTCTGGATCGTACAAAAAGCCAAGCCGGTGATGATTGAAGCGATCTGCCGCCAATATATTACGGGTTCGATGTGGCGCTCATACGAAAAGGGTGAGCGCGAGTTTTGCGGGATTGAGATTCCTGATGGGCTGAGCAAGGACTCCAAGTTGCCGGAACTGTTGCAGACCCCTTCGACGAAGGGGATATTAAGAGGTATCCCGGGTGTGCCTGAAGTGGATGATGTCAATATTACGCGTAAGAATATTGAAGAGAATTATGAAGCCTTTAATTTCAAATCGCTTGAGGATATTTCCCTTTACGAAAGATTGTTGACTGAGGGCTTTGACCTGATCTCAAAAGAGCTTGAAAAGATCGACCAGATCTTTGTCGATACAAAGTTCGAGTTCGGCTATGTCAAAGATACTCAAGGTAATGACAAGCTGATCTATATGGATGAGGTGGGAACACCTGACTCATCACGTATTTGGGATGGAAAAGAGTATAGAGCAGGTAAGGTCGTTGAAAACTCGAAAGAGGGATTCCGTCAGTTACTGCTGAACCATTTTCCTGATCCGGATATCCTGCTGAACAAAGACCGTATGGCCGAACGTGAAGCGTTGGCACGTGACAACTTTTTACCGACAGAAGTGTTGATGAGTGTCTCAAAGACGTATACTGACATCGCCGAGAAGATAACCGGTGAAAAAATAGTCCTTTCGGATAACCCGAAGGCAGAAGTCATTGATATCCTGCGAGAGCAGTATCAGCTTATTGACTAAGAGCTAAAGAAGCTTCTGCTTCTTAGTTATGAAAGAACCAACTTCACACCTATAAACCCAATCCCCGCAAATAAGACTGTCCCAAAAAGGTTAAGAGACATATTCAGTGCAGCTGCTCCGTAGTGCCCGATATGCAGAAGCATAAAGCTGTCAAGAGCGAAGGTAGAGTAGGTTGTCAATGCCCCGAGGATACCCGTCGTGACAAAGCTGTAAACCCTTGTATCATTCGAGAATAGAGAGGTGAAGGTAAACAGACCGAACATGATACCGATGATGAGGCTTCCGAGAAGATTGACAAACAAGATGCCGTATGGAAGGGTGTGTGGGAAGTGGTGTGATATATAGTTATTGATCAGATAACGCAGACTTGCGCCGATAAAACCACCGCTACCGATGGCCAAGAGTGTGAGCGTGTTCATCATATACCTTTTGCATTTGAGTTCGTGTATGTGCAAGCCAGTCCGGATCATTCTTATCGGGCACGAAGGCATCCAAGAAGATGACATGAATAGTTTGGAACGGATAAAATGTCTTTTTCCCCGAGTCAAAGGTGCGTGAGGTACCGACCATGACGATAGGCTGGACTTTGAGGTTTAGCTTGTTCGCTACCATCTGGGCACCCGGCTTGAATCTGTTGATGCGTTGATTGCGCGAGCGTGTGCCTTCCGGGAAGATCGTGATCACGCGGCCTAGACTGATACGGTTTTTACACTCTCGAATCAATGAAATCAGGGCCGTCTTGCTCTCACGTTCCAGGGGGATATCATTGGGAAGCTTGACGCCCAGACCCAAAAAAGGCATATCGAAGAGTTCTTTTTTTGCGACCCAGGCAAGGTCTGAATTTGTTGCACCCTCCAGGACAGGGATATCTATACCGCTTTGGTGGTTGCTGATAAAAAGCTGTGCATCAGGGTCTTCCTCTCCAAAAGTCTTTATCCTATAAAAGAGTCCTCTGTTTATGATTGATGAACTGAACTTGACACCGAAGGGTTTCGGCAGCAGTTTGAAAAAAAGAATGAGAAAGCTGACGGCAAAAAATATTATCGCTGCCGCGTAATAAAAACTAATTTTGGCAAAGGTCTTCATATTTAACCCATCCTATCTGATTGTTATTCATACGTATCTTGACAAAATCTTGTGCCTCTCCAAGTGCTTCGGATGTGAAGCGCACGGAGGCCTGCTCGAAGATAGTCCCATTGCGCATTGGAAGAAGATGGATATTGGCACCCTCTTCAACACAGACATGCTTGGTCGGGACGGCAAGTTTTGCGATGATGAACAGAGGTGCGATGAAGATCAAAAGATAGAACTTGTTACGACGATAGAAAAAGAGAAACAAACCGGCGGCAGAGACGACACCGGCGATGATCATCTTGGCTGTTGTATGGGTGTTTTGTGTCGGGGCAAGATCTGTCTGTGTACTGACTCTGTCATTGATCACGACAATGGGGATGACCATATCCTGGAAACGGCGTGAACCGAGGTTGAAATAGGAGAACTTCAGTTCATTAAGTTGTTTGGGAACGACGGCATAGTAGGTAAAGTTTGAATGCGGAAGCTCTTCTTCATAAGACTCGATCCCTTCTTTGGTAGCGATCTTGAGTGAAAAGTCCTGAAGATTGGCCATCTTTGCTTCTGCAGAGAAGACAATGATATTGTGCTGATTGTCATACTGGCTTGTCTTGTATTCAAGTATCCTGAAGTCATCGGCAAGTACGGATGAAAAATCTTTTTCCGGATTAAGACGGACGGTCTCTATCCTTACACCGCCCAGGGTCTCTTTGAGTTGGCCGGTATAGTTCTTGAAGACAAGGGTGGTCTCGACATTGGGTGTCTTGACACTGTTGCCTTTGACCTGGAAGTAAAAAGTGTCATAAAGATAAGGCGGTTCAAGTCTGCGGTCCTGCTCATCAGAAAGCAGTTGAAGGCCTATAGGATTGGAGAATGAATAGTCTATGCTCTCATACTCCTCTTTGGCAGAGAGCGCTTTGATGGTCAGCGGGAAGATCTGACCTTTGAAAAGTTTCTTGGGGAGTTCATAATAGGACTGGTAAAGAAGTTTTGCCTCGATCTCCTCTTCTACTGCAGAGGTATTGGAGTCACCAAATGCCAAGACAATACTAAGGAGATACAGGAGCAGAAAGCGCATCTACGCAAAGAACCCTTCAATCATTTTGACACCGTCATCGGAACCAAGGATATTTTCCATGGCTCGTTCAGGGTGAGGCATCAGTCCAAATACGTTTTTAGTCGTATTACAGACACCTGCAATAGAGTCTACAGACCCGTTTGGATTAGAGATGTTGCCCGATTCATCACAATACTGAAGCAGGACCTGGCCATTATCGTAAAGCGATTTTTTACCCTCTTCATCGATGTAGTAGTTACCGTCATGGTGAGCGATAGGGATGTTGACAACCTCGTTGATCGAAAGTTTACGTAAAAAGTCATTGCTGTTGTCCACGACTTTCAAATGGTGGTGTTTTGAAAGAAAGTGCAGACCGTCATTACGTTTCAAGGCTCCAGGAAGAAGACCTGATTCTGTAAGGACCTGAAAACCGTTACAGATACCAAGGACTTTCCCGCCTTTAGTTGCGTGTGCAGTGACTGCTTCCATCACCGGAGAGAAACGTGCAATAGCACCTGAACGAAGATAGTCACCATAAGAGAAGCCACCGGCAATGACGACAAGGTCACTTGAAGTGTCTATCGTTGTCTCTTTGTGCCAGATGATCTCTACATCTGCTCCCAATTTTTCAAACGCATACTGTGTATCGTATTCACAGTTCGTACCCGGAAATTGAACGACTGTTACCTTCATGAAATAAGCTCGATTTCATAATCTTCGATTACTGTGTTCGCCAGTAGTGCCTCACACATCTCAGTCACCTCTTTTTTTGCTGCAGTTTCATCTGTAGAACTGAGTTTCAAGACGATCTGTTTACCGACACGAACATCTTCTACACCTTCGAACTTCAGTGAATCAAGAGCATGGTGAACAGCTTTTCCTTGAGAGTCAAGTACGCCTGCTTTAAGTGAGATATTTACGATTGCTTTCATTTGTTTCCTTAGTTTTATTTCATTAAATGAAGGGGTGTTCCCCATCTATTGTGTAGCACACTGAGAATAATTTCAGTATTGCGCCAAGTGACTGTTTGCCTGGTGTCTTAAGATCACTGTCCTTTCATTATCTGAAGCGCTTTGGCAATGCCGACAGCTTCTTTAAGCTGCAGGTCTTTTGTCAAGTCCTCTTCAGTGATGATGTTCTCATCTTTTTTAGGTTCCAGTTTTACCGGTTTTTTACCGTCAACTTTTTCAAGTTCACTCTCAAGATGTTTCTTCAGATCAGCCTCTTTGATACTGAAGCCGTTCTCATAAGTCTTGACCTCACCAAGGTGAACGGTTACGTCAGGTTTTACACCGACCGCTTGGATAGTACGACCGCTTGGCAGATAGTAACGTGCAATAGTAAGTTTAATAGCTTCTTCTTCCGTGATAGGCAGGATGACCTGGACGGAACCTTTACCGAAGGTGTTCTCACCCACGATGACAGCACGTTTGTGATCTTGCAGGGCACCTGAGACAATCTCTGATGCAGAAGCAGAACCCTCATTGACAAGGACGACGATAGGTGCGTCTTTATAGGTCCCGGAGCTTGATGCAGAATAGACCTTGTCTTCCTGGCTATCTCTTCCTTTTTGTGAAACAATAGTCCCTTTCTCTACGAAAAGGTCAACCAGACCGACGGCTTGATCGAGCAGACCACCCGGGTTGTTTCGAAGGTCCAAAATGATCGCCTTGTTTTGGTTAGAGGTCTTTTTAAGCTCTTTGGCAATACCGTCTACTACCTTTTTATCAAAACTTGTCACACGAAGGTATAAGATATCATCACCGATGTTCTTGGCATAAACAGATTGGATCTTGATGATGTCACGGATGATATCAACACTCAGAGGCTTCGGTTCGTCCTTACGTACAATGGTAAGGTTGATTGGCGTACCTTTCTTCCCTCGCATAAGACTGACGGCATCATCAATGGTCATATTGAGTGTCGATTTGTCATTGATTTTCAAGATGATGTCAGAAGCTTTAAGTCCGGCTTTGTCCGCAGGTGTCCCTTCAATAGGGGCGATAACAGTAAGGGCACCGTCTTTAATACCAACAGTGATCCCCAGTCCGCCAAACTCACCGTCAGTCTGGATCTTCATACTTTCAAAGTGTTTGGCGTTCAAAAAGGTCGAGTGGGCATCAAGATTTGTGAGCATACCGCTAAGGGCTTTGTCCATAAGCTCTTCGATCGTTACCGGGTCGACATTATATTTTTCGACCAGGCCAAGGACCTTTGTGAACTTGGCAAGAGACTGCAGGCGTGATGTTTGAATATCAGCATTGTCTTGATCATCTATGCTATTCTCTTTGGCAAAGAGTGACGGTGCAAAGAACAATGCTCCTGTCAATACAGTCGTAACAAACCCCAGCGCGATAAAATTCTTTTTTTTCATTGATTCTCGTTTGTGTAGGTTAGAGTATAACTCTTATTGAAAATTTAAGTAGAGATTATAGGCAAAAGTGACTGAAAAGTCTATAAAGACAAGGGAACTATCAAATGGGATTGGTATGAAATAAAAAAAATCAAAGGTATACTTGACAGTGATAGACTAAAGATGTATAATACTGTATATATAAAGGATTACATTATGAATAATATATTTGAAAAATTGACACACCAGATGACAGAGGCCATAGAGTCAGCGATTTCACTGGCTTTACACAATCAAAATGCGGAAGTGGAGAGTCTCCACTTTGTGTGGGCGCAGCTGACAAATTCGAACTCTGTACTGTCGCAAGTCTTTAACAAGATGAACATTGACAAAACGGCGATTGAACTTGACATTAAAAGTGCTGCCAACAGTCTTGCAAAAAGTTCTCAGCTCACAAAAGAGAATATCCGTCTTTCGCGTTCTTTCGCGCAATCATTGGAAGCAGCTCAGGCATGGATGGTCCAAAACGGCGACAGTTTCATTGCCGTTGACGCATGGATCTTGGCAAACCTGAAAACAGAACCTATCAAATCTATTTTAGGGAAATATGTAGATCTGATGGACTTGGGTAAAAACCTTGAAGCAATGCGCGCAGGTCAGAAGATCGAATCCCAAAGTGCGGATGAGACCCTTGAGAGTCTGGATAAATACGGTATTGACCTTACAGCTGAAGCGGCAGAAGGAAAACTTTCACCGGTGATCGGTCGAGATGAAGAGATCAACCGAATGATGCAGATCCTGATCCGTCAAAGTAAAAACAACCCGATCCTGCTAGGTGAACCGGGGGTGGGTAAGACAGCGTTGGCTGAGGGTTTGGCTCAGCGTATCTCCAATAAAGATGTACCGCTTAGTCTTCAGAACAAACGTCTTGTCGCCTTGGACATGAATGCACTGATTGCCGGTGCAAAGTATCGTGGTGAATTTGAAGAGCGATTGAAAGCCGTTGTTGACGAAGTGAAGAAAAACGGTAATGTCATCCTCTTTATCGATGAGATCCATACTATTGTCGGTGCAGGTGCAAGCGAAGGAAGCATGGATGCAGCCAACATACTTAAGCCGGCATTGGCACGTGGTGAGCTTCATACGATTGGTGCGACGACACTTAAAGAGTATAGGAAATATTTTGAGAAGGATACGGCGCTGCAGAGACGTTTCCAGCCTGTTGATGTACCTGAGCCTACGGTCAATCAGACCTTGCAGATACTGCGTGGTCTTAAGGAACGTTTGGAAACACATCATAATGTGACAATCACGGACTCAGCACTTGTCGCTGCTGCAAAGCTTTCTGAGCGTTATATTGCGGATCGTTTCCTGCCGGATAAAGCGATCGACCTTATTGATGAGGCTGCAGCGGAGCTTAAGATGCAAATCGAGTCTGAACCGCATGTGCTCTCAAGTGTCAAACGTGTGATCTCTGAACTTCAGGTCGAAAAAGAGGCCTTGAAGATGGAAGAGAGTGCCAGCAATGAAAAGCGTCTGATCGAAGTGGAGAAAGAGCTGGCCGATGCCCAGGAGAAACAACGTTCGCTTGAGGGACAGTTTGAGAACGAGAAGGCTGTCTTTGACAAGATCTCACATATCAAGAATGAGGTCGAAGCAAAAAGACGTGAAGCTGAACAGGCAAAACAGAGCGGTGAGTTTAACAGAGCTGCAGAGATCGAGTATGGTGATATTCCAAAGCTTAAAGAAGAGGAACTTGCCCAGCAGGATATCTGGAGCAAGATGCAGGCGGAAGGAACGCTGTTGAGAAACAGTGTCGATGAGAATGCCATTGCGTCTATCGTAAGCAAGTGGACAAAGATCCCTGTCCAGAAGATGCTTCAAGGCGAGAAAGAGAAGATTCTTCATATCCAGGATGAACTCGATAAAGAGGTCATCGGACAGGAGAAAGCAACCTTTGCGATTTCACGTGCCATCAAGCGGAACAAGGCAGGACTCTCTGACAAAGACAGACCGATTGGCTCTTTCTTGTTCCTGGGTCCTACCGGTGTGGGTAAGACACAAACGGCTAAGACCCTGGCGAAGTTCCTCTTTGATTCTGAGGAAGCCATGGTGCGAATAGATATGAGTGAATATATGGAGAAACATGCCGTATCACGTCTTGTCGGAGCACCTCCGGGATATGTGGGATATGATGAGGGTGGACAGCTGACAGAAGCGGTTCGTCGCAAGCCATATTCTGTCATTTTGCTTGACGAGATCGAAAAAGCGCATCCGGATGTCTTTAATATCCTGCTGCAGGTCTTGGACGATGGGCGTCTGACGGACAACAAGGGTGTGGTCGTAGACTTCACCAATACGATCATCATATTGACCTCGAATATTGCCTCTGACAAGATCATGGATGGAGCAGGTGATGAAGTCGTCCTGGCAGAGTTAAAGTCACATTTCAAACCGGAGTTCTTAAACCGTCTGGATGATATGGTCGTCTTTAACCCACTTGGACTCGATCAGATCAAGGGTATCGTATCACTCTTCTTCAGTGAGATACAGGCGAAGGTTCAAGAGAAGAACATCACGCTCAACCTGAGTGATGATGCTTCCTCTCTGATCGCTGCTTCGGGCTTTGATCCGGTATATGGAGCGAGACCGTTGAAACGTGCCCTTTATGAGATGGTTGAAGATAAACTGGCCGATCTTATCCTTTCGGGAGAAGTCGATGAAGGTTCTGTCGTCGATTTTGATGCCAAGGATGATGAATTTGTAGTGAAGGTTCACTAAAATAGTCTATAATTAAGCCTATGAAAACGATATTATCTATTTTGATATTCACTATTGGACTATTCGCATGTACGGGTGATTGTCTCACCTGTCACCCTAATCTGGCAACGACAATAGAAGAGGACACGCGTCATAAACCGATGATGACCTGTATCAATTGCCACTCGGCAGATCCCAACAGTATGGCAGATTGCGGAAGCGATTGTTTCGCCTGTCATCCTATGTCAAAGATCAATGGGCTTGGCATCAAAGAACATGAAGTGATACAGGGGTGCCGTGATTGTCATGTGGCCTTGAAACAGGAACTTTACGGCATCTCCGAAAAAGGCCAGTCCACGTTGAAAGATACGTTGTTCGACCTGGATTAGTGTTCTAGGCGTAAAAAGACTCTTCTGCCTTGTCGAGTTGTTTAAGCATCTGTTCTAAAAAGCGTTGGGCATGGGAGAGGATCTTTTCCGTTTGCTCAAAAGGCGCTACTTCTTTTTTCAAGGCCTTGTCCATAGCATTGACAAGGCCTTCTTTTGTAAAGTTCATGAGATTGTTATCGCCTGTCTCTTTGACAGGTTTGAAGAGTTGTGCGATGTTCTGTGTTAATTGATTGATAGGTTGGGTAAGGGATGAACCCTCGTTAAGTCCGGCCACAAAATTGTCAATATTGGGTTGGGCCATTTTTAAAAATGCTTCAATCTCTTTTCTGTCCTGGGCATCGATTCCGTCTCCTTCATAATGAAAGGAGAAGGATTCCATTGACGCAAAGGAAAATGATTGCTGCTTGTCGTTCGCACTGTACTGAAGCGATTTTTCATTATTGAAATCGAGTTCAATGATATCCCCGCTGCTTGTCTTGATGTCAATGGATAGTGTATGTTGAGAGTAGGCACTCAAGGCACTGTTTACATTCATAATCAACTCTTTGTCTAGGTAATAAAACAATATCGGCAGATCAGGATAAATCTTTACAGGTGAGTCTTGAATGCTTCTTCTTGCAGTGTCTCCAAATCACGTTGTGATATCTTTTTTATGTTCTTGGGCCGGATGCCGGAAGTGACAGATACACCTGAGGGTATCAGTTTTCCATCTTTGACCAGAGCATATTCATAGTTTTTGCTTTCTTTATTGTACAGGCAGATATAGCCGTTGGTAAGTTCAATATAGCTAAAAAAATCCTTACCGCGGGGAGTGCCTTCAAAACTTGATCCATCGGCCTGCTTATAGGTTTTAGTACTAGTTGTCGGTTCAGCTTTTGTACCAAAAGCCATTGAACTGTTTTGTTCAGCCATAAGAGAGGAGAGTATAAAAAGGGTGATGATCAATGTTTTCATTGTAATCTCCATGGTTATGTAAAGATATACTATCACCAGAGATTAAATAAGAAGTAAACAGTAAAAAACCTGTTTAAAAATGTTAGCTTTATCTGTGAGTAAACCCTGTCAGCTTAGAGAGTGTGAGCAGGGTATTACTTATCACTTATCATACGCAGTTCGATACTTTCATTGATAAAGATATGGCTGAGATAGATCACAAAGAAGAGCGGAAAAAATATTCCTACAAAAGGTATCAGCGTTAAAAGGTACATCAACAGAGTACGAAGCCTGATCTGATTGCCGACAATAGTCTTGATACGCAGAAACTCTTCTTTGGTGTTGATGGTCGAGCCGACATCAAAGACAAGCATCTTGTGAAAGAAGTAGTAGGCGGGAATATTGAAGGCAAGGATATTCAAGATGGGGATAAAGTAAAACGGAATCAACAGTAGGTACAGAAGGATCATGATAAGGAAAGATCTGATGGCATACCAGATGACATACATAAGACTGCCGTGTCCTTTGATGACGAAAGGCGGATAATGGCGTGATTTTAGTTTTTTGACGACAAGAGGCGTGAAAAACCCTACGATGGTTACAGCGATAATGACAGCGAAGATCAGTATGAAATAACTTGCGATCAAAAAGACGAGCTTTTCGATGATCCAACGCAGGATATCATTTTGAAGCATACTCTCAAGCAGTTCTGAACTCTGAATGGATTCGACAAGAGCCATTGGGTTGATATCAAATAATGATGAGGAACTTGTCGCATTTTCGTCATAGGTGATATTGATTGAACTTTCTGAACGTGTCTGTGTCGGTGTAGAGTACTCTGTCGTTGTCTTCTCGATACGTACGGCATTCATCTTGTCGTTAAGGGCTTGTATTCCGTAGAAGAGCGATGTAAAGAGAATGCCCAGGGTAATCAAAAGT
>JBFFSC010000050.1:0-10553 GCA_041572615.1 Sulfurimonadaceae bacterium | reverse complement strand
GCAGCTTTATGAATGATACTAGATTAAGCATAATACCTCTTATATGCAATATTTTTTGAAGTGTATCTTCCCATCAATAAATCTTAGATAAAAAGAGAAAAGAGTTGAATATTCTCTTGATGTCATTCATAATTCATTAAGTCTATCTTTGTAAAATTGAACGGAAAACTTGAATACTAAGGAGTACGATGAAAAGCTATCTATCGATTAGTGCATTTGTCTTGACACTTTTATTGACCGGCTGTGGTGCCAAACCCTATGTTGATGTAACAACGAAAGACTACGCTACCTTGCAACTTGTCCCCAAGAGTGAGACCCTGGTCTTTACGGATGATTATTATGCCTTTTTTTACAAACACACCAAAGGGTGTAAAAACGATGTCTCCCTGGGTATTTTAGAAACCGACAGCGACACCCCGAGTCGCATCATCAAGATACCGGTAAACGAACCCCTTCAAGTCAATGTAAACTACAGAATAGATAGTGGAAACTCCACCTACATCGAGTATGCCAACTTTCTTCTCACAGCAGAGAAGAATCGACACTATATCTTTGAATATGCAAGAAAAGACCTTGGCCTTTTCAAAGGTACACTCAGCGAGTTTGACGCTTATATTATGGAAGACGGGAAGATGATACGTATCGATCCTAAAAGAATACGTAACTTCGATCCTACCAAAGAGTGCGTGAATGACTAAGATGAAAAACATCACCTTCTTTCTCTCACTTACATTGGGCCTGTTTGTCTTTAGCGGTTGTGTCAGCAAATATCAAAACACCCTCTCCGATAATGCTGCCACGCTTGAGCTCGTCTCACAAAGCGAGACGACACTCTTTGCAGACGACTATTATGCGGAGATTTCTGATTACAGCGGAGGATGTCACGCCTCCGAATCACTCGGTGTTGTGATATCAGACAACAAGACCAAGAGCAAGGTGGTCAAAATCCCGGTCGGAAAGCCCCTGAAGATCCGTGCCAACTACAACCATTCATCCTATGATGACATGAGTTTTATCCTAACACCGAAACAAAAGGCCCACTATGTCATCGAGTACGTCCAGGATAACCGCCAGTTCTATGTCTACATCAAAAAAGGAAAGCAGAAACTGGATATTCCGGCTTCGGATATCCGAATGTTTCACGTAAGGGAATGCCTCTAGCTTTTCAGCTCACGTAGGCAAGAGCCTACTTTAAGACCAGATATTCACGGTTATCTTCGTAAGTCGTCGCATCAAGATAGACTTCAATCTTTCCATCGACTATTTCATCAACGACAAGTATCGGACTGAGATCATAAGGGGAATGACAGAGCTTCTGACGAAGCTCTATCTCGCGCTCTGTACTTAGAGGATTAAAGATCAGCTCTTTTACCGAAGCAAAACTGCTGTTTGAGAGCCTGTTGAAAGTCTCAAGTGTGATGAACTTCAGCTCCTCTCTGTTCATAAAGTGGATATCATTCACGGTATGCTCAATACGACCATTCGCTTTTTTTCTCGGCAGTGTCGAATAGATGAGGGCATGGGCTTCAACCGGTTTTTTAGCTATGGTGACTTTCAGGTTGTATTGACGATAGTTCAAAAACTTCTCTCTGACAAGTTGATAGTCGATCCCTTCGTCTTCATAATCCATGCGACGCTGGTAGAGTTCGAGTCGATCTTCAATGGAAGCAGGAAGTACCTGAGCGCCTATCGGTGAGAACATCTCATCCATCAGTTTTCCCTGCTGGTCACGCTGCATCGTCAGTCCGTAGATACAGCCGCAGTAGTCCTGACGGTAGAGCTGTTCCTCTTTGGTCACACGGCTCTGATCCTGAGACCCGCCGCCGGAACGGTAGTCAACTGCTATGAACTCAACTCCGTTCTTCTCGTAAAAAGCATCCCCTACCCGTTTGAGCTGTTCCTGGGATTTAAGTGGAGAGACCAAAAGCGTTGTCGTTATCTTTTTCTCGCCAAGTTCCAAAGCCTTATTTGCCGAGACTTCGAAACGCCGATCAAAACAGACCTCACATCGCGCACCCTTTTCAGGTTCCTTCTCAAGACCGCGGACCAGGTCCATCCATGTCTCGAAATCATACTCGCCTTCAAGCAGATCTATGCCAAGTTTTTTACAGCTTCTTTGAACATCCAGATAACGCAATCTGTATTCTGAATAGGGATGGATATTGGGATCGTAAAAAAAGCCTGTGAGTCTCTCTTCGGGATAATCAGCTTGAAGTTTTTCGAGGAAGAAGTGGGAGTCAACGGAACAGCAGATATGTACTAACATGAAATCAACTCCCTTTGTACAGATGAGGCTAAAGCCTCTATTATGATTAGCGCTCTGCCAAGATCTCTACAGATTCGATTTTATCCTGACCTTCAATTGAGTCAAGCACCGCCATAGAATCAGCATCATCAGCTTCGATACCGCCGAATACCGTGTGCACACCGTCAAGATGAGGACATGAAACGAAACAGATAAAGAACTGGCTTCCACCCGTGTTTGGTCCGGCATGTGCCATAGAAAGTGTCCCTTTGACATGCTTGTGTGTATTTGTAGATGTTTCACAAGCGATAGACCAACCCGGTCCGCCTGTACCTGTACCATGAGGACAACCGCCTTGTGCCATAAAGCCCGGGATAACACGGTGAAAGTTCAGGCCATTGTAATAACCGTCATTGACCAGTGTTGCAAAGTTTGCAACCGTGTTTGGCGCTTCATCTCCATAAAGCTTTAGCCAGATAACACCTTTTGATGTTGTCATCTTAGCCCATTGAAATGCAGCTCTCTCTTGTGCTGTGTAATCATATGTTTTTAAAGACATTTTTTTTCCTGTTCTCTATAGTATTTGTTGTGAAATTATAATCACTTTTTCTTAATCACACTATTCTAGAAGAAAACTTTAATCATAGTTTCAAAATTTCACCTGTTAATTTATAACTTTTTATGATAAACTTCCGTCAGGGAATTATTAGGGAAATTAATGTTTATATCAAAACTTGACACTAGGGTTCAAGAGGAGCGTTTGGGGACGCTTTTACAAAACCTTCCATGTTCTATTTTCAGCACGCTTGCCGTTAGCTCACTTATTTTTTATATCGTCTATGAAAAAGTACAGACAGACCTTGCAATAACCTGGCTGACTTCTATCTTTGCTTTGAGTACGCTTCGCTTATGGCATATCTACAGTATCCGTAAAAAGACGGACCTCTCGTTGATTATTAAAGAGCCGTTTTTGCTTTTTGGGATCTTTCTTTCGGGCATTCTATTCGGTTCCAGCCTGCTTTTTATCTTTCCACTGAATGCTTTTGATGTTCAGGTACTGCTCTTCTTTCTGTTTAGTTCAATGATCGCCGGGTCCGTCGCTCTATATTCGATGCATATCATGGCTTTCATCGCTTTTTCACTTCCGCTCGTACTGGCATTTTTATACAGGGCTACAATGCTGGGAGAGCTTACCTTTATCGTCTCGCTTATCGGCATCGTCTATTATACGATTATGCTCATCACCATGCTCCGTGTGAACAAGTCGCTTATCAGGTCACTGCTGACACAATATGTCAACCAGGACCTTGCCCATAACCTCAGCCAGGCAAAAGAGGAACTGGAGTCATCCAACAATGAACTTCAGATGGAAAACAATGTCCGCAAAGAGACGGAAAAACGGCTCTACTGCCTTGCCAACTATGATCCGCTCACCGGTCTCTCGAACCGTCATATGTTTAAAGAAGATCTGAAAAAATCCATTAAAACAGCAAAAGATGAGCATTCCCGTATGGCCGTACTCTTTTTAGATCTTGACAACTTCAAGATCATCAACGACACCCTGGGCCACGCCATGGGGGACAAACTCCTCATTGCCGCTTCATCCAGACTGAAGAGTCTTCTTAATGAAAAAAGCAGCGTCTCCCGTCTGGGAGGAGATGAGTTTGTGATCATCATCAATGATGTCGCCAACGATCTTGAGATCACCCTGCTTTGCGACAGGGTCATCAAGCTTCTTGAAGAGCCCTTTATCTTTGATGAGCAGGAGATGTATATCGGCACAAGCATCGGGGTGAGTGTCTACCCCGATGACACCGACTGCAGCGACACACTTTTATCCTACGCAGATACCGCGATGTACAGAGCCAAGGAAAAAGGGAAGAACAATTATCAGTTCTTCACGTCAAGCATGCATGACATCATACTCTATCGACATGATATCGAGACTAAACTGCACCATGCCATCGAGAATGATGAGTTCTACATCAAGTACCAGCCAAAGATCGACGTGATCACAAAAAAGGTCATCGGGGCAGAAGCCTTATTGCGCTGGAATCAAAAAGAGTTGGGAGAGGTCTCTCCTGCTGACTTCATACCCATTGCCGAAGAGAGCAGCCTAATCAACCAGATCGGAAAATGGGTTATCACACAGGTCTGCAGTGATATCGCACACCTTCAAGATGATTTTAACGACCATCTCTGTATCAGTCTTAATGTCTCCTCTTCACAGATCCTTCATCAGAACCTCCATGAACTTATCAGTGAGAATCTCAAAGATAATGGTATCGATGCCTCTTCCATCGAACTCGAGTTTACGGAGAACATGCTGATCAAACAGGCCAGAAAGAGTCTTCTCGTCCTTGAGGCACTGGAAAAGACAGGCGTCAAACTCTCGATTGATGACTTTGGTACAGGCTACTCATCATTGAACTATCTAAAGACCCTTCCTATCCATGCCCTTAAAATTGACAAGTCATTTATCTGTGACACGCCTAATCATGAAGGTGACTGCGCCATTGCCAAAAGTATCATCTCTTTGGCGAAAAACCTCAATCTCGATGTTGTAGCAGAGGGTGTAGAGACACCTGAACAGCTGCAGTTCCTACAGGAGAACGGCTGTTCCATCATACAGGGGTTCTATTTTTCCAAACCTCTTGACATCAATGCATTCCGTGCCTACCTGCATGCGCCAACGGTCAAGGTACGGGAGAAGATATTTTAGCAACTCATCAAATCTCTTGACGATGCGGTTTACATTATCACAGTATTATGATATATTTTTGCAACGAAGTTTTTTGGGGTTATGATGTGCGAAGATATTTATGAAATGATCAAAACAGATACAGAGTTTCAACGTATCATAAAAAGGCGGCAAAAAGTCTCCATCACCATCACTTCCCTTATCCTGGCCATTCTCTTCATCCTTTTCTCCGCCATCATTTATGCACAATCGGTTTATAGTGCATCCATCTTGCACAAAGAGGTCATCCCCTTCTTGACACAGCTTGCTGTGGGAGTTGTTCTCTTATCTTCTATTCTTGCCAGCCTCTGCATGAAACGATCAAGTCGTAAACTAACACTGCTTTTAAACCGCCACACAGACGATGATTAGGAAGCATTTAAAACTCCTGTGAAACACTGTATAATGTCCTCATGTTATCACCAAGTAAAAAAATTCACCTTTGGGCATCACGCTATCTAAGCAATTTCTCTCTGTCTCAGGTCCACGGGTTCGCTATTGTAATCCTCTTACTCTTTACCGTGGTCTTTGCCTACCTTCTAATTCAGGATGAATATCAAAGATACGAAGCGCAGTTACGTCTTGAGCATGAGCACTTCCTTCATACTCAGCAAAAAGAGATTAAACAGATTTCACAACAGATCGCTTCGTTAATGGAGTATGAACTCAAAAAAGATGATCCAAACGCACATGAAGCACTGAAACGCATCTGTGATATTTTCAGTGTTGAAGACTACCGTTTTATACAACTCTTTGACACACAGATGAAGGCTTTATTCAACGACCGCCATCTCGACAGGAAACTTAATGATCTAAAAACGCTTACTCCCGATTCCATATTGCACCTGAAGATCACAGAGGGGGAACAAGAAGACTCGGTCCTTGTCTATATCCTGAAACTGAGCAACGGACACCTCCTCCTTAACGGCATCTATACCAAACCTTCCGAACTCTTGTTGTTGGAGCAGCAAAAAAAATCAAAAAGCCGTTTGGTAAAGATCATCTTGGAGATTGTCACCCTGGCCTTTATCCTTTTTGGTGTAATGTTCGGTATCAATAAAATCGTCAGTGCCCTGATGCAACGTGATGTCGACACCTTTTTAAAGTTTTTTGAACGTGCTGCGCATCATGATCAGGTCATCAACTATAAGCAGATATTTTTCAAGGAGTTCCGTACGATGGTGCATTATGCCAACAAGATGGTCGATACGATCATGCATCAAAAGGTCTCCCTCTCAGAACTTAACACTTCACTCGAAGAGAAAGTAAAGAGCAAGACAAAAGCGCTGGAAAAAAACTATAAAGAGCTGGAAAAAGCCCAAGAGTTTTCAGAAAATCTGCTGGCTACACAAAAAAAGTTTCTGCGTCATGCGATACATGAGACCAATACTCCCCTTAGTGTGATTATGGCTAATATTGACCTCTTTATCATGAAGCACGGTAAGAACAGCCAACTTTCAAAGATTGATGCAGCGGTTAAAAACATCTTTAATATCTATGACGATCTAAGTTACCTTGTGAAAAAAGACCAGGTCGAATACCCAAGGACTCCCATTGAGTTCAACAGCTACCTTAAAAGCCGTAAAGAGTTCTTTGAGGAGGTTGCCGAGCAGTCGCGTCTGAGTTTTCTCTTTAAGCCCTGCAAGGGAGAGCACTATATCTATTTTAATGAGACAAAACTGCAGCGTGTCATTGACAACAATATCACCAATGCGATCAAATACACTTTACCGACTGAACCGATCACCATAAAGACGAGCATCCAGGGCAGTACCCTCTGTTTTGAGATATTCAGCCGCTCAAAGAAGATCGAAGACATCAATAAAGTCCTGGAGCCTTTTTACCGGGAGGACGGCCGGCTTGACGGCTTTGGATTAGGTCTTAATCTGGTAAAATCTATCTGCGAAGAAGAGCATGTTGCTATCGAGATCGATTCAACAGATGAGATGACACGCTTTCGTTATCTATTTAAAGTCATGGGTGAATAATGAAAATATTTTTGCTTGAAGATGAGATCATGCTCAATGAGTCCATTGAAGAGTACCTCAAAGAGGTCGGTCACCAGGTCAGGAGCTGTGTCGACGGCTCAACTGCAATGGATATCCTCAAAAATGAGACCTTTGATCTTTTGATATTGGACATCAATGTCCCAGGCATAGACGGGCTGACACTTTTGGAACAACTGCACGAACTTAAAATCCATACACCCGCAATCTATATCAGTGCCCTCGTCGATATCGAAGACATCTCGCGTGCTTACGACCTGGGCTGCTATGACTATCTGAAAAAGCCCTTTCACCTCAAAGAGCTCTCCTTGCGCATTGATAAGATCAAAGTCTCCACAGAAGTCCCCCGGGTTCATTTGCGTCTGAGTTCCAATTACAGCTATGACCAGGAACACAACCAGCTTCTTTTTATGGGCAAGGCACATACATTGAGCAAACGCCAGTCCCAGATCATTGACCTGCTAGCCCGCAACAGGGGCCGTATTGTCGATTTCGAACAGTTCCAAATCTATGTATGGGATGACACCATTGTCGATAATGCCACGATAAGAGCAGAAGTCAACCGCTTAAAAAAGACACTCAAAGAGGACTTTATCCAGAACATTCGTTCTCAAGGCTATATGATAGACCTGCCATCCAAATAATAAACTTCCGCAGGATGTTACCCATCTTCTCAATACAATAATATGTTATTTTGATTTTTTCTAAAATGCAGCGGTTTTTCTCACTTGCTACGTTTATGCTACGTTCTCATCTTATGATTTTAGTGTGAAGAAACAATATCGGGTATTTGGCGATACCCAAAAAATAAGGTGAGACAAATGAAAAAAACACTGGCGCTAA
Organism: Sulfurimonadaceae bacterium; assembly: GCA_041572615.1. GTDB lineage: Bacteria > Campylobacterota > Campylobacteria > Campylobacterales > Sulfurimonadaceae. Next base: position 2,719 of record JBFFSC010000050.1, on the reverse strand, counting down.
GTATAGCATCAATTATTGCTATTGCCAATGTCCACGCTGCCGAAAATTTAGGCAGTATGTTCAGTGAGGGAAAGGCAAGCGGTCAGATACGCCTGTTTTATCTTGACAGAGAGTATCAGGGGAGTGCCGGTAACAGCACACATCGTGACTCCTTTGCAATAGGAGGTCATTTGAAATATGAGACAGCAGCCTACAAAGGCTTAAGCCTTGCCGCCGCTTTTTATACGACAAACAAGATCAACCTGCAGCAGCATGGGGCGACTGATCCTTCACTTCTGGGAACAGGTCTGGAAAGCTACTCTGTCCTTGGTGAAGCCCATATCAATTATGACTTCAGCCAGTTCGGCAGCAAGACCAAGGCCAAACTCGGTTTCCAACGTTATGATGTACCGATGATGGGAAGCGATGATGCGCGCATGCTTCCAAACACCTTTGAGGCCTACACCTTCACTAACAGTGATATTGACAATGTGGATATCCAGGTCGCACAGGTGACACGCATTGAGTATGGTACCTTTAGTAATATCTACAGCAGCGGTGGTATTCTTGCCGCCACTTCCGGATATCCGGTCAATGGGAGCACAGGAACAGGGAAGTACCTAAACATAGGTGATGCAGCAGTGGGTAAAAACACATCGGGTGTGACGAACACGATGGTAAGCTTCAATAATGATAACATCAAGGCAAAAATTTCCAATGATTACGCATGGGATCTTTACAATACGCTTTATGCCGATGCCACTATAAACTGCGATGGCTTTGACCATCAAGAGCTCAAGCCGTTTTTTGCCCTGCAGGCCATTAAACAGAACAGTGTTGGTGATAATTATATGAAGTATTCGGCCCTGGGCGGAGACGGTCAGATAGACTCCTTCTACTGGGCAGTAAAAGTCGGTGCAAACTATGCAGGCTTCAGCACTTATCTGGCATACTCTGAGACGACTGAGAACGAGGCGGCAGATGCAGCATATAAACATGCGATTGTCTCCCAGTTTGGCGGGATGCCTGCCTATACCCAGGGGATGGTGACACGGCACCAGTTCCTCGCCGGGACGAAAGCGACCAAGGTCGCCGCTTCCTACACATTTAAGACGGAGGCCATGAAGCTTTCAACCGCTGCTTATTATGCCTCGTTTGATATGGATGCGAACAGCGGTTACGGCCTGGCACGCACAGCCTATGAGCCGGGATTTGACATCCAGTACTATCCTTCGGCCGTCCAAAACCTTCAGCTGCGTCTTCGAGGTAACTTCCCGAGAAAGTTTGCAGAAGGTACATCTGGTAACACCGGTTGGGATGAGTATCGCCTGATTGCCAACTATAACTTTTAAGCTGTGATACTATTGTGTCACTGAATAAACAGACAAGGAGTTTTTATGAAAAAAGAAGAGATTGAAGCGATCAAAAATGACCCAAACTTTCAAACCTTGGTCACGAAACGTTCTAGCTTTGCATGGACGTTGACGATTGCGATGTTAGTTGTCTATTTTGCCTTTATTTTGACGATCGCATTTAACCCCTCTGCTCTGGGCGTGCCCCTAAGCTCTGGGAGTGTAACGACAATAGGTATTCCTGTGGGGATATTGATCATTGTCTTTGCCTTTATCCTAACAGGTATCTACGTCAGACGTGCAAACAGCGAGTTTGACGAACTGACCGAAAAGATCAAGAGTGCTATCAAGGAGAGTAAATAATGTTGGCCCGTATTTTTGTATTTTTAAGTCTTTCCATGGCGATGCTCTATGCAGCAGGTGCCCTCGAAGGCGAAGTTGAGAAGCAGCCTCTGAACATGTCTGCAATCGTCATGTTCCTCCTCTTTGTCGGCGGTACATTGGGGATCACCTACTGGGCAGCCAAGCGCACAAAGACAGCCAAGGACTTCTATACTGCCGGCGGAGGTATCACCGGTTTTCAAAACGGTATGGCAATCGCAGGTGATTATATGTCGGCAGCCTCTTTTTTAGGTATTTCAGGTCTTGTTTACCTCAAAGGGTATGACGGTCTTATCTACTCCATCGGTTTCCTCGTCGGTTGGCCGATCATCCTATTCCTTGTAGCAGAACAGCTGCGCAACCTGGGAAAATACACCTTTGCCGATGTCGCGTCCTACCGTCTGCGTCAGACACCGATCCGTTCATTGGCGGCTTCAGGCTCCATTGCTACGGTCATTCTCTATCTCATCGCACAGATGGTCGGTTCGGGCAAACTCATTCAACTGCTCTTTGGTCTTCAGTATGAGATCGCTGTCGTGCTTGTCGGTGTATTGATGATCCTTTATGTCACCTTCGGCGGTATGCTGGCAACAACATGGGTACAGATCATCAAGGCTTTTCTACTGCTATCAGGTGCAACCTTTATGGCCGTCGCCGTAATGGCACATTATGATTTCAGTTTCGGGACACTCTTTGCAACAGCGACTGAAATGAAAGGCGTAGAGATCATGAGCCCGGGTGGCCTGGTCAGTGACCCAGTCTCGGCGATCTCCCTGGCGGTGGCCTTGATGTTCGGTACTGCCGGTCTTCCGCATATCCTAATGAGGTTTTTCACCGTGGGTGATGCCAAAGAAGCACGTAAATCGGTCTTTTACGCAACAGGTTTTATCGGTTATTTCTATATTCTTACCTTTATCATCGGTTTTGGCGCGATCGTCATGGTCTTTCAAAACCCTGCCTACCTTGACCTGGCAAAACAGTCCGTCGAAGGCGGATCACCTATTCTG
>JBFFSC010000049.1:0-10771 GCA_041572615.1 Sulfurimonadaceae bacterium | reverse complement strand
TGGTAAGAAGAGCGCTAAAGCACTTCGCCGAGATGGTTATCTTGTTGCTAACATCTACGGAAAAGGCTTAGAGAATATCGATGCTGCATTTAAGGCAAATGAGTATATTCGTACTGTTAAAAAGAAAGATACAGTAGCTTTCCCAGTAAAAGTAGGTGGAAAAGAGCTAAATGTTGTAGTTCAAGCTTATCAAAGTCACCCATTGACAGGTGATTTAGTACATGTGGACCTGATGGTTGCACAACCGGGTATTGAGACAAAATATTTGGTTCCTGTTAACCCAATGGGTGATCCTATCGGTCTTAAGAACAAAGGACTTTTACACGTTGCTAAGAAACGTCTTGCAGTCAAAGCAAAAATCGAGGATCTTCCAGCATCTATCGATATCAACGTTGCACCTCTTGATCTTGGTGATTCTGTATTGATCCGTGATCTTGAAGTACCAGCTAACGTAAAATTCATTGATTCAGAACGTGTATCTGTTCTAAGTATCATCAAAGCGAAGTAATCATAGCTTTGAACCTCAAGGGTGCTTTACGTACCCTTTTCCCCTTTTTGTATTCCAAGGAAACAGAACAGATGACATTAATCGTAGGTTTGGGTAATCCTGGCAGTGAATACGCTTCTACACGACATAATATCGGATTTATGGTTATTGATGAACTTCTCAGGCGTCATTCGCATCAGGATGTGACGAAACGCTCTTTCCAGGGTGAAACATATAAATCAAAATCAAATATTTTTTTAAAGCCGATGACCTATATGAATCTGTCCGGAAAAAGTATTGCAAAGGTAAAGAACTTTTACAAGATCAACCGGGTGATTGTCATCCATGATGATCTTGATCTTCCTTTTGGGGCCTTGCGTTTTAAACTCGGAGGCGGTCATGGGGGTCATAACGGGCTTAAGTCGACAGATGCTATGATTACGAAAGAATACATCCGGGTACGAATGGGCATTGGCCGACCAAAAAATAAGGGTGAAGTCTCTTCTTTTGTGCTATCATCTTTCTCACAAGAAGAGGAACCTTATTTAAGTGAATGGATAGCCAAGACGGCTGATGCTGTCGAAGAGATGAGCAGTGGGGATTGGGAAAGAGTCGCTTCTTTACACTCTATCAAAAAATTGGATGTCCACAAAAAATAGATCCAGTATCAGTCAAAGGGACGAGTAAATGTTGGCATTTAAAAACATATCTTTTCTTTATTTGAAGTATGTTCTGATCATCGTCTCGGCACTGGTGCTTTTCTTCGTCGGTTTTGACGTGATGGATAATATGGGCGGACTTCCGGATTCGGCCAACTTAAAACTCCTGTATGCTCTGTTCCGTTCCTATTATGCGCTAGATATTCTTTTTCCTATCTCTTTGATATTCGCCATGATAGCGGCTAAGATCGCTTTGATCCGTTCCAATGCGCTTGTCGCATATTACTCATTGGGGTACTCAAAAGCAGATGTACTGCGTCCTTTTTCCCTTATTGCGACACTGTTGATACTGGCTTTTATCCTTTTGCACTTTTATGCCCCTTTCGCAAAAGGCAAGGAATATTCAGACAATATATATTCACACAAGATCAATGGAGCCCCTACACAGAACCTTTTTTTTACCTATGAAGATTATTATGTCTATTTTAAAGAGCTACATCCTCTTCAGCAAAGAGCAAAGGACGTGCGGGTGTTCAAGCTTGAAAAAGGAGATCTGCATGAGGTCATCGTTTCTAAAGAGGCGCGTTATATAGATAATTTCTGGGTTCTCGAAACAGCACATAAACTTGTAAAACCTCATGACGTGGGAATTAAAAGCAAGGGGATAGTCGTTTCTGAAGAAGAGAACCTGAGGCTTTTGAAAGACTTCAGGCCAGAGATCCTTGATCAGGTCTATGAGGGGAGTTCAACCTATACGATCATGGATGCTTTTGATGCGATGAAGCTTCTGGATGAACAAAACATCAATACGGATAAGGTCAAGAGTGTTCTGTACAAGACGATCATCTATCCCTTTTTCGTTCCCTTTGTCGTCATCATCATCTTCTTCTTTGTGCCGATCAGCCCGCGTTTTTTGAATGTGACACTCTTCAGTTTCGGCGCCTTGCTTGCAACCTTGTTGGTTTGGGGAATATTTTATACCCTGATCCAGCTTTCCAATGCACAGACTATTTCGGGAGAAGTAGGGATTGTACTGCCTGTTGTTTTGTTGGGACTAAGCAGTGTTATTGTCTGGTATAAAAAAGGTACCTCCTAACTCACATAAATATAAGCTCTTTTTCGCTAAAATCGCGCCATTATATATAGAGGCGTCTGCAGATCTAAGACACCTGGAAAAAAGGGCAAGCATGATTAACTTTTCGAAGTTGGCTGAAAAATATCAAACACCACTGTATGTGTATGACTTCAATGCTATTACAAAGCAGTATGAAGCTTTAAAAGAGGCTTTTCGAGCACGTAAAGCAATCTTGGCATATGCGATAAAATCAAATTCCAACCTTAGTGTGGTTCAGCATTTGGCAAAACTGGGTGCCGGGGCGGATTGTGTCTCTATCGGTGAAGTAAGACGCGCATTAACGGCAGGCATACCAAAGTACAAGATCATATTTTCGGGTGTGGGAAAACAAGACCATGAGATAAAAGAGGCTATTGAGTCAGATATCCTGTTTATCAACCTGGAAAGTGAAGCGGAACTGGAACGCGTAGAGACAATCGCCAAAGAGCTTGGTCTGCAAGCACGTATTTCGATCCGTGTCAATCCGAATATTGATCCAAAGACACATCCGTATATCTCGACAGGTCTGCACGGGAACAAGTTTGGTGTTGAGATCAATGCGGCCAAACGAATGTATCTCAAGGCAAAGAACTCTGAAAACCTTGACCCGGTTGGTATCCATTTTCATATCGGCTCTCAACTGACTGAGCTTGAACCGATCCGTGAAGCGGCTGAGATTGTCTCTGACCTTATACGTTCACTTCAGGCGGTAGATATCCAATTGAAGTTCTTCGACGTCGGCGGTGGTCTGGGGGTAACTTATGATAATGAAGTCACGATTGATCCAAGAGAGTATGCTCAGGCGATTTTAGGGACGATGACAGGTCTTGATATGACGATTATGTGTGAACCGGGCCGTTTTATTACTGCCAATGCGGGACACTTCCTAACGCGTGTCCTGTATGAAAAACAAAATGACGAAAAACGTTTTGTGATCGTAGATGGCGCCATGAATGACCTTCTTCGACCAAGTCTCTATTCTGCATACCATAAAATCGAGGCGGTGGACAATGAGGGCGAAAAGACACCGGCTGACATTGTCGGTCCGGTCTGTGAAAGTGGTGACTTTTTTGCCAAAGACAGATTGCTTCCAAGCTTCAAGCATAATGACCTGATCGTTATTCATAGTGCCGGTGCATACGGCTTTGGGATGGGAAGCAACTACAATACACGCGGCCGTTCGGCTGAAGTCGCAGTTGAAGACGGACAAGACAGATTAATTCGCCGTCGTGAAGAGTTTGAAGACCTGATTGCTTTGGAAAAAGAGTTTCTTAACTAAGGCTTATCGGTAAAAATTGTTTAATATGCTAATATTAGGATAAAAATATCAAGTATATTAACTATGAAAAAATTTAGGAAAATGTATGACAAGTCTTGAAAGTCTTAACACATTAGCCCAATGTCGCGATATGATCGACAGTATTGATGATCAGTTATTAGAACTTCTGAATCGACGTATGCAAGTCGTTGAGCGTGTAGGTGAGATAAAGAATGATTCGGGTGGAGCTATTTACAGACCTGAACGAGAACATGAGATCATCGATCGTCTGACACTCAAGAGCGTTAAAGATGGCGGCATCTTGAATAAAGAGGCTATTGAAGCTCTTTTCCTAGAGATATTTGCAATTTCACGTAATCTTGAGCTGCCAGAGAAGATTGCCTACCTTGGTCCTGAGGGAAGCTTTACTCACCAGGCGGCAGAGAGCCGTTTTGGGGCGATGAGTGATTATCTTCCGTTGAAGTCAATCCATGCTGTCTTTAATGCACTGCAGACAAAACGAGCCAAATTTGGCGTTGTGCCGATTGAAAACTCCAGAGACGGTGCCGTCGGTGAAACCCTGGATCTTTTAGCAAAGTCCAGCTACAAGATCGTCGCTGAGCTTTATATGCCGATTCATCTTTCATTCGCCACATCTGCACGTCATCTGAAAGACATCAAGCGTATCTACTCCAAGGACAAAGGTTTCGGTCAGTGTCGGGACTTTTTGATAGAACATGAATTACAGGATATTGAACAGATTCCGGTAGAGTCAACCGCAAAAGCGGCGAAGCTGGCTGCAGCGGACCCTGAAGCAGCAGCGATATGTTCGCATATAGCCGCCAAGCTTTATGACGTTCCCAATATGTTTGAAAACATCGAAGACGTCGACAGCAACACGACACGTTTTGTCATATTGAGCAATTTTGAAAATGCACAGCATGAGTCTTCAAAGACTTCTATTCTGGTGCGTTTGAAAGACGGGAACGAGGCAGGTGCCCTGGCACATTTCTTAGCTGATTTTGACAAGGCTCATATCAACCTCTCCAAGATCGAGTCACGTCCATCAAAAGAGGGTGACGGTTTCGGCTACTGGTTTTATATAGATTTTTACGGGCATATTCGAGATGAACGTTTAGCCCCGATTTTAAAAGAGAGAGCCGACGAGATAACCTGGCTTGGCTCATATGTTAAAGGTGACAGATGAATTTTAATACAGAATTGGCGGGGATCAAGACCTATGAGGCAGGTAAGCCGATAGAACTTGTTGTTCGCGAATATGGTGTTGCTACAAAAGATATTGTAAAGTTGGCAAGCAATGAGAATCCTTACGGAACATCACCTAAGGTGACACAGGCGGTCAGGGATATCGCACATAAGATGTTCCTTTACCCGGATGATTCCATGTATGTCTTAAAAGAGGGACTCTCTAAAAAGTTTGGAGTGGATGAATCTGAAGTCATTATAGGCGCGGGTTCGGACCAGGTCATCGAGTTTGCCGTGCATGCAAAGCTGAATGCTTCGACAAAGGTCTTGATGAACTCTATCACCTTTGCTATGTATGAGATCTATGCCCGCCATGTGGGTGCAGAGATCATTCGTACCTCTTCGCGTGAACATGACCTTGATGAGTTTTATCAAATTTATGTGGAACATAAACCGGAGATGATATTTATCTGTACACCGAACAATCCGACGGGTGATGCGATCGACACTGCAGCGTTAAAAGCCTTCCTTTCCAAGATTGATGCAGAGACATTGGTCGTTGTAGACGGTGCCTATATGGAGTATGCCGCGTATAAAGACTCGGCTAAGGCCGTTTCAGCGAAAGAGTTGATCAATGAGTTCTCCAATGTACTTTATCTGGGGACATTCTCTAAGGCATACGGCCTTGGCGGTATGCGTACAGGTTACGGAATCGCTAAAAAAAATATCATTGAGGCTCTGTATAAACTTCGTCCTCCTTTCAATATCACGACACTCTCTTTGGAGGCTGCAACAGTCGCACTTGAGGATGAAGCGTTTGTTGCATCATCGATAGAGAAGAACTTTGAGCAGATGAAACGATATGAGAGTTTTGCAGCTGAGCAAAAGATAGAAATTATAGAATCTTATACCAATTTTGTAACGCTTTGTTTGAATGAGAAGCAAAACTCAAGTGATATTTCATTATCTTTGTTAAAAAAAGGTATGATTGTTAGAGATTTAAAAGGGTATAATCTTAATGCAATCCGTGTAACGATCGGTACGGATAAAGAGAATAGCAGATTCTTTGAACTTTTTAAAGAAGTAGCAGACAACTAGGGCATAAATGGACTTAAAAGCACTCATATCACAACTCGTTGGACTTTTTGACAAGCTGAACAAAAGCCAGAAGCTCGTCGTGGGTGCTACGATTGTCGGTGTGGTTGTCTTTTTGCTTTTTTTAGTCGTCTATACGACAAAAGACTCATCACGAAGCAATTATAAAGTCCTTTTTGATTCACTCTCAGCTTCTGATGCAGCCTTGGTCATCGAACAGCTGGAGAAAGATAATATCCCCTACAAGATACCACGTGACAATGTCATCGAAGTGCCAAAAGATGTGGTCTATAAAGAGCGTATCGCTATTGCCGCATTGGGACTGCCTCGAGAGAGCAGTGTCGGATTTGAGCTTTTTGACACACAGGAGTTTGGTGCGACAAGTTTTGATCAGAACGTCAAGTTCTTGCGTGCCCTGGAAGGCGAGCTTTCACGTACGGTACAAAGCCTGGGCCCTGTCGAGACAGCCAATGTAAACCTCGCCCTTCCAAAAGAGTCTTTGTTTGTTGCGGAGCAGGTAGCGCCATCAGCCTCTGTCGTCGTCTCGATTTATGACGGACGGGTCCTCAGTCCCAAACAGATCAGAGGGATAAAGAACCTTGTCGCTTCAGCGGTACCGAAGATGAATTCGGAAAACGTCTCTTTGATCAACTCCGAGGGTGAAGAGCTTGGCGGTGAAAACGATACATCTGTTCTTGGCGAGCTCTCAGGGATGCAGCTTAAATATAAAAACCGTGAAGAGAAAAAACGTGAAGAGAAGATCGTCAATGTGCTTGCTCCGTTTATCGGCGGAACCAACAGGGTCGTTGCGAAAGTCACGATAGAGTATGACTTTTCACAAAAGTCTTCAACCTCGGAGACCTATGACCCTGAATCTGTTGTACGTTCCGAACAGACGATAGAAGAGAAGCGTGAAGGGATTTCGCCTAAAGAGATAGGCGGTGTTCCAGGTGCTGTAAGTAATATCGGTCCGGTAGAGGGTCTTGAATCACAAGGCGGCAGTGAACAATACGAGAAATCCAATGTATCGACAAATTATGAGATATCGAAGACAGTTTCAAGTACAAAAGGTGAGTTTGCGACTATCAAACGTGTCACAGCAGCTGTCGTGGTGGATGGAAAGTATCAACCAAAACTGGATGCGGAAGGCAATCCTACTGATGACCTTGAATATGTCAACAGAGAAGAGAGCGAGCTAGAAGCGATCTCTTCCCTGGTCAAGCAGGCTATCGGTGCAAACGAAGGCCGTGGAGACCTTGTAACTGTCAGAAACTTCCAGTTTGAAGTCATCAAGACACAGGGTAAAGAGGTCGCTGTCAAGATCGGTGATTTTTATACCGTCTACTTAAGTCCGTTCTCTGAACTCTTTAAACTGATACTTGTCGGGCTTATCCTGTTCATCGTTTACAAAAAGCTTATTACACCGTTTGCAGAGCGCATGCTGGAGTTTTCCAAAGAAGAGGACGAGATGGAACGTCCTGTGCTGGAAATCGATGAAGAAGAGGAAGAAGACCTTGTCGAACGTGTTCAGCAGATGCGTAAGAAAGTGGAAGACCAGCTTGGTGTTGGAGAGGGCTTTAATGAGGATGAGCTGAAATACGATGTTCTTATCGAAAAAGTAAGAACGATTGCGGAAGAGCGCCCGGAAGAACTCTCCTCACTTCTACAGGCTTTGATTGATGAAGAGATCGGTGAAGAGAGCGCTAGCGGATTGGCACAGAAGATGGCTGCTGCTGCGGCAGGAAGGGGATAACGATGCAACTTACACCAGTACAGCAAGCTAGATTCGATGAGATGAGTATGGGAGAGAAGATATCTGTTTTGCTTCTGCAGTTAGGTGAAGAGGTTACGGCATCTGTGTTCTCACATCTAAGTGTGGAAGCGATTACAGAGATATCTAAGTACATAGCAGAGTCCAAATCGATTGACAAGGGAATCGCTACTGCAGTGCTTGAAGAGTTTTATGCTATCTTTCAATCGAACCAATACATCTCAAGTGGCGGTTTGGAGTATGCCAGAGAGATCCTCTATAAAGCATTGGGGCAGGATGAGGCAAAAAAAGTCCTGGAGAGGCTCTCAAAAAGCCTTCAGAGTTCACAGAACTTTGCCTATCTTTCGAAGATAAAACCGCAACAGCTTGCTGACTTTATCGTGAACGAACACCCTCAGACAATTGCCCTTATCTTGGCACACATGGAGTCAACAGCTGCTGCAGAGACCTTGAGCTATTTCTCAGATGACCTGCGTGCGGAGATCGCAATGCGTATGGCTAAACTGGGAGACATCTCACCTTCGGTTATCAAGCGTGTATCAGCTGTACTTGAGTCGAAACTTGAATCACTTGCTTCTTACAAAGTCGAAGTCGGTGGACCACGTGCGGTTGCTGACATCTTCAACCGTTTGGGTGCAAAGGCATCCAAAGGTACACTTTCTCATATTGAGCAGATAGACGAACAGCTTGCATCATCGATCAAAGAGATGATGTTTACCTTTGATGACATTGTCACCCTTGACAATAATGGTGTACGTGAGATCTTGAAAGCGGTGGACAAGAAAGAGCTTATGCTTGCACTGAAGTCTGCACCCGAAGACCTCAAAGAGAAGTTCTTTACCAATATGTCAGAGCGTGCGCGTTTGGCATTTGAAGAAGAGATGCAGTTCCTTGGGGCTGTTAAGGTCAAAGATGTCGAGACTTCCCAGCGTAAGATTGTTGAGGCTGTACAACAGTTAGCTGAACAGGGTGTACTACAAGTCGGTGAGACTGAAGAGATGATTGAGTAATGGAAACGGTAATCCCTCAAGAAGCGACCAATGGTCATATTATCAATAAGTACAACTTTAAAGTGCTTCCATCCAATGCCACCCCTTCAGGCGACGGCAGCAAGAAAGAGGACGAGTTTGTCCCTGCATCTAAACTGGCTGAAAACGATAATAGTGGCATCTCCGCATCTTCGGAGGGTGAAGCATCCGGTGATGTCCTGTCCAAATCATCAAAAGATGAGTTGATCGAGTCTCTCTTACAAAAGACGGATGAGATGTCATCAAACTTTATCAAAATGCAGATGAAGCTCGAATCCAAGGATGAAGAGTATAAACAAGCCCTTGAAAAAGCTAAAGCAGAAGCCTTTGAAGAGGGCAAAGCTGCCGGGATGAAAGAAGCAGAAGAGTTGGTTCAATCAGAGCATACCAATCTGATGAAACAGTTCGCAGCCTCTGTTGAGACTCTGGATCAAAGTACAAAAGAGTTTGCTTCATCGATCGAAGGTATTCAGGAAGAGCTGATTCATGCCGCGGTTGATATTGCCAAAGAGGTCATCCTTATAGAAACATCTGAACGCGGGAATGAGATTGCAGTTCAATTGGCCAGAGATCTGATTTCCGAGATCAAAAACTCATCTGAAGTCACCATTAAGGTCAATCCTAATGACAAATTGGCGATTGAGCAGAGTCTGGGGACGCTGGAAAATGTTAAAATTATATCCGACAATGCCGTCAGTAACGGCGGCGTGATTATATTAAGCGATGCCGGAAATATAGACGGCGATATAATGAAGCGATATGAACGCGTAAAAAGCGCGGCCTTAGGTCAATAAATTTTTAAAGTTATTAATGAAAAATGTAAAAGATATGAACGCGCATGAGCGCGAAGAACTCTGTAAAGATATACGAGATCGGATTTTAGATGTAGTCAGCAAGAACGGTGGGCACCTGAGTTCCACTTTGGGTGCGACAGAATTGATAGTAGCGATGCATACCGTCTTTGATATAGAAAAAGACCCCTTTATCTTTGATGTCTCCCATCAGGCCTACGCTCATAAACTTCTCACAGGTCGCTGGGATGCGTTTGATACGCTGCGTCAGTTTGATGGTATCTGCGGATATACAAAACCCAGTGAAAGTGATGCCGACTATTATGTTGCCGGGCACAGTTCGACTTCCATATCACTGGGTGTAGGTGCAGCCAAGGCTTTTGTTCTATCGGGTGAAGACAGAATCCCTGTCGTGATGATCGGTGACGGTTCGATGTCTGCAGGAATGGTCTATGAAGCGCTAAACGAACTGGGTGAGCGAAAGTACCCTATCGTGATCATTTTAAATGATAACGAGATGAGTATTGCCAAACCTATCGGTGCGATATCCAAGCATCTCTCTCAAGCGATGGCGGGTCCTTTTTATCAAAAACTCAAGGCTAAGACAGAGAAGGTGCTGGAGCATTTTCCTGATGGTGCGACCTATCTGGCCAAACGCTTTGAAGAGAGTTTCAAACTGATTACACCGGGTCTTATCTTTGAGGAGATGGGAGTCGAGTATATCGGTCCGGTCGACGGACATGACACAAACTCTTTGATAGAGACACTTGATATTGCCAAACAGCTTGGCAAGCCTGTCATCGTTCACGCGCAGACTTTAAAGGGAAAAGGCTATGAGATCGCAGAAGGCCATCATGAGCACTGGCATGGTGTTGGTCCTTTTGAGATATCTGATGGTAAGGCAAATAAGAAGTCAAGCGGCAAAGCGGCGACAAAGGTCTTTACGGAAAAACTTCTTGAACTTGCCAGAAGTGATGAAAAAGTCGTTGGTGTGACCGCTGCGATGCCGAGTGGAACAGGACTGCGCGAACTGTTGGATGAGTTTCCTGAACGTTTTTGGGATGTCGGTATTGCGGAGCAGCATGCTGTCACTTCGATGGGACCTTTGGCCAAAGAAGGGTTCAAGCCATTTTGTACGATTTATTCGACATTCCTTCAGCGAGGCTTCGATCAGGTCATTCATGATATCTGTCTGATGGACCTGCCGGTCGTCTTTGCATTGGACAGAGCAGGGATAGTCGGTGAAGATGGAGAGACCCACCAGGGAGCCTTTGACATCTCCTATCTGCGTGCTATCCCGAATATGACACTTTTGGCCCCACGTAATGAAAATGATATGCATGCGGCGATGGACTTTGCCTA
>JBFFSC010000048.1:0-10904 GCA_041572615.1 Sulfurimonadaceae bacterium | reverse complement strand
GCTTCATCGATACGCAGGCCCTCGACATAAGGGAACGGAATGTTACCAAAAAAACCTTCAGATTTTTGTTCCGGAAACATCTGTGGATCATATTTTGTCTGAAAGCCGACAAACTTTGACTTGGATGTCAATCCGGCTTTCTTCAGGAGGTGAGAGAGTTCAAACCCTACCCACGGGACAACCATCGACCAGCCTTCGACACATCGAAAACGATAGATCCTCTCTTCAAGCGGGTATTGCGAGATAACATCCATCATATCGATGGTCATGGGCTTTGCCACTTCACCCGTGACCTCTATCGTCCAAGGCTCGCTTTGAAGGGTGTGTGCCAGTTTGGCGGGACCGTCTTTTGAAAGTGAGAACTCATAAAAGTTGTTGTAGCTTGTAATCTTCTCATAATCCGTAGGAGACAGCTTCTGATAGCTGCTATTCTTCTCAAAAGAGAGACGCTTTCCGGGCACTTCCCTGCTTGCTTCAAGTGTGATCGGCAACATCGCTCCTGCACCGCTAAGAGCGGCTATCTTCATCAGGGTACGTCTCTGCTTATATATCTTCTCGTCAGTGACCATGTTCTCAGTTATTTGCCACGGCTCTTTTCTTAAAATATTCATCACATATCCTTTACATGGGAATATTATATTAAACATGTGTGTACTGCTCGTGTATAAAATATACATTTATCCAAATTTGCTTGGGTTATTCGCTTAACCTGATTTATTAACAATATGTTTTATATTAAAATTCATATCCATATATGTATTATTACAAGCATTAGTGACAAGGGACCAAGTTATGCGTAAATTAATATTGATTGTTGAAGATAACAAGACAATAGCAATGTATGAATCAGAGACGTTGAAAAATGCCGGATATGATGTTATAACGGCTCATAACTCTGAGGCAGCGAAAGACTTGGTTGCTATACATAAAAAAGATATCGTCCTTGCCATTGTCGATATCAACCTGCCTAATGATAAAGTTCAAATTCTAGACTATCTTTTAAAAAAAAATATCCCTGCCATTGCTATGACAGGAAGCTTCCATCCGAAACTTCGAGAGCAAGTCATCGATAAAGATATCATTGATTATATTGTACTTGAAGATGATCAACAACTCGAATACCTGCAAGCTACTGTCAACCGCATCATGAATAATAAGCACAAAAAGATCCTTATCGTTGATGATTCAAAAGCAAGTCGCTTTGCGTTAAAAAAGCTTCTCATGTTTCAGAACTTTACTATTTTTGAGGCAGGAAATGCAAAAGAGGCACTACAGATCATTAAACAACACAATGACATATGTATTGCTTTAATCGATTACGAGATGCCAGATATGAACGGTGCAGAACTTGCCCGCATTATCCGTCACAACTATTCCCGTACAGAACTCCCAATTTTAGCTATTTCCGCTTATTCAGAATCTCTTATCACAATTGAGTTTTTAAAAGCCGGGGCAAATGACTTCATCACTAAACCCTATGTCAGAGAAGAGGTCTTAGCCAGAATGGCAGTAAATATCGATATGATAGACCAGCATACCATATTGCAAAATGAGATCAAAGAACGTAAAAAAATAGAGAAAGCCTTACTCGAGTCCCAAAAAAAGTCAGAAGCGGCAAACCTTGCAAAATCTAATTTTCTTGCCAATATGAGTCATGAGGTCCGCACTCCGATGAACGCTATCTTGGGCTTTGTAGACATCTTATACAAACACGAGACGTCTGAGGAGAAACTAGAAAAACTCAACATCATCAAAGAATCTGGGACATCTTTAATGAATATCATCGATGACATATTAGATTTTTCAAAACTTGAAAGTGGAAAAGTAAACATCGAAAACATTCTATTTAAGACCCGTGAACCTTTTGAGTTCATCACCAAGCTTTTTAATGAAAAAGCCCGTCAAAAAGGGATCTCGATCGTACTTGATATTGACAATAACCTTCCTATTGATGCCTACGGAGATATTACACGTATCAAACAAATTTACTCCAACCTTTTGAGCAATGCCCTAAAGTTTTCACGTAACGCTTCAAAGATCGAAGTCTCACTGCGTTACCTAGAACATTCATCATCTCTTTTATGCAGTGTTAAAGACTATGGTATTGGAATTGCCAAAGAAAATATAGAGAGAATTTTTCAGGTTTTTGAACAAGAAGATACCTCTACAACAAGAAATTTTGGAGGAAGTGGCCTTGGTCTTTCGATCAGCAGGTCACTTGCTCGCATGATGCATGGAGAACTCTATGTCGAAAGCGAGATTGGTACAGGCAGTACTTTTTTCTTTCAAATAGAACTTTTTAAAGACACGGATAAAAAATTTGAACTCATCAAGGAAGAGAAAATAGCACAAGCACAATCAGACACTAAACTAAATGCCAAAGTCCTTTTAGTAGAGGACAATAAGTCCAACCAATTACTGATGAACATATTCTTGGAGGAACTGGGTCTGGAAACCGATATCGCAGATAATGGATATGAGGCAATCGAAGCATATCAAAAAACGAAATATGACATCATTCTTATGGATGAGAACATGCCAAACCTGAACGGTATCAAAGCAACTGAGAAAATACGACAAATCGAAAAAGACACACAAGCCAATCACATTCCCATCATCGCAGTAACGGCTAATGCATTAAAAGGTGATAAAGAGAAGTTTCTCGCATCTGGTATGAATGATTACCTTGCAAAACCGATAGATCAAGTTGAACTCGAAGCAGTCTTACGACGACACCTCTCTTGATTACCTCAAATTTCTCAAAACGTATGACCGCTTCAAAGATTATCTAAAAATGACTTTCTAGGCTATAATTGCATGAATGAATCAAAGGAACTCTATTTGCAAAAGAACATGACATTCACGGAAGAAAAACCTGTTAAAAAACTTCATATTGTCTCTCTGGGATGTACCAAGAACCTTGTCGATACGGAAGTGATGCTGGGAAAACTGCGTGACTTTGAGATGACCGATGCCAGCGATGAAGCTGATGTCATCATCGTCAATACATGTGGATTTATCGATGCCGCAAAGGAAGAGAGCATCAATACCGTTCTCGACCTGCATGAACATCGCCGTGATGATTCTTTGCTTGTAATGGCTGGCTGTCTAAGCGAGCGTTATAAAGAAGACCTGCAAAAAGAGATGACAGAGGTGGATATCTTTACCGGTGTCGGCGATTATGACCAGATCGATGCCCTGCTGGCTGCCAAACAGAGCCGTTTCTCCGAATCGACTTACCTCATAGGCAATGAGGAGCGTGTGATTACAGGTTCAAGCTACCACGCCTATATCAAGTTCTCCGAAGGGTGTAATCAGACCTGTAGCTTCTGTGCCATTCCCTCCTTCAAAGGAAAGCTGAACTCACGTGACCTTGATGTCGTCGCCAAAGAGGTCGAGACACTTGTCAAACAGGGATATTACGACTTCTCCTTCATCTCACAGGACTCCAGTTCCTACCTGAGAGACAAAAATGTCAAAGACGGGCTTATCCATCTTATCAAGCGCATTGAACTGATCGATGGTGTCCGTTCTGCCAGACTGCTCTACCTTTACCCGACAACAGCAAGCCAGAAACTCTTGCAGGAGATTGCACATTCCAAGGTATTTCACAACTATTTTGACATGCCCATCCAGCATATTTCGGACAAGATGCTCCGTCTGATGAAACGCGGTTTTGGCAAAGAGAAGACTATTGAACAGCTGGCGTTCATGAAAAAACTTCCAAACGCCTTTTTACGAACCTCCTTTATCGTCGGCCACCCGGGTGAGACACAGGAAGACTTTGACGAGATGTGTGAATTTGCACGCAGCTTCGGCTTTGACAGGATCTCCACCTTTGCCTATTCCGACGAAGAGGGAACGGCCGCTTATGATATGGACGACAAACTTCCGCAAGAGGTCATTGACCAACGTGCTGAGATCATGGGCGAGATTGCCGATGAAGTGATGCATAAAAGTCTCGAAGCAGAAGTCGGGAAAGTGGTCGAGCTCGTCATCGACGGAGAGAGCGACGAGCATGAGTTCTTGCTTAGTGCACGTGAACTGGGATGGACACCTGAAATCGATGGAGAGATCTATGTCAACGACAATGAACTTGGTGAAGATGCTATCTTGAAATTCGGCAAGGTCTATAAAGCGCGTATTACCGAGAAAGTCGGTGATAAACTCCTGGCCACTGTCATCTCATAAAGGCATGGTGTGAGCCTTTCACTCATCCCTTTCGATGTGATCCCTAAACTAAAAGAGAAGAAGAACCTTCTGGCTTTTTCCGCCGGCGCTGATTCCACTGCCCTCTTTCATACACTGATAGAACACCAGATCCCCTTTGATATCGCTATTGTTCACTACGGACTGCGAAAACAGGCTGATGAAGAGCTTGAATACGCACAAGAGCTTGCCCAAAAGCACCATCTTAATTGCCACCTGATGAAAGCAGAAAAGATCGAGCAGAATTTTGAGTATGAAGCAAGAAAGCTGCGATACGGTTTTTTCGAAGAACTTATTCGTGAACATCAGTATGATAACCTGCTGACCGCCCATCACCTGCAAGATAGACTGGAGTGGATGCTGATGCAGTTGTGCAAAGGTGCCGGAGCAGCTGAACTCGTAGGAATGAAGAGAGAAGAGGAACGTATGGGATACACCCTTTTACGTCCTCTTATAGAGAACACCAAAGAAGAGATTATCGCCTATCTTGAAGAAAACAAGATCAAATGGTTCCATGACGAAACTAATGATGACCTTGCCTACCAACGAAACTACTTCAGGCATGAGATAGCTGCCAAACTCATCCATGAATACGCCCAGGGTATCAGACAGAGTTTTACCTACCTCGAAGCAGATGTCAAGACACTGATCAAAGATGCAGATATACACCAGGTTGAAGCCTTAAGCCTTTTTCTCTCCACCGGAGACAGGCGTAGTGACATCTATCATATCGACAAGGTTTTAAAAGAGAGAGGGTATATCCTCACGGCAGCACAAAGAGAAGAGTTGAAGAGTCAGGATGAGATCATCGCAGGACGAAAGTTTTTAGTCGTTCTAGACAAAGGGATCTACTATATAGCACCTTACCTCAAAGAGGTCATGCCAAAAGAGTTCAAAGAAGAGTGTAGAGAGCTCGGTGTTCCTGAAAAACTCAGGCCTTACCTATATGTCACTCCCCTTGCCTTCATCTTTTACACCCGATTTCTTCCGTGCAATGTAAACATGCATGGTAAATGAAGATTTGATCAGGTTCGCATCCCGCTCAAAATGGATTGGGAAGTTCACGCCGATAATATTATCACTTTTGTTCACAGCATCAAGGAAGTCATAAAACCCCTGAGGCGAGTGGATTAAAGAAGAGGTATTGACCTCATAGACAGCGAATTCCCCATCAAGTGAGTGTCCCGAAAGCTCAGAGAGAGAAAAACTCTCAAAATGCGACTGATGCATCTTTTTAAACCGTTCCGGATTGAAGATCGTCTTGTAGGCACTGACGACATGACGGTTCTCAGCCTGAAGTCCTTTCAGTTTTTCATACACCTTGTCGTATTCGGCTTGTATCGTATCGACTTGATAGGTGACTTTTTTTGACTCCATCCGTGCAACTCTGTACTCTTTACCCGTAGGGATCAAAAAAGCAAAGGCAAAGATAAAGACAACAATCAAAAAGACGATGGCTAAAGCCAGAATATAGATCATCTGACGGCTGATATGAAACTTCACTGCGTACTCATCTCCCTGTCAAGATAGTTTTTTGAGACAAAACTGTACCACCCGTTAGGCATCGCGTAATAGCTCGTATAAGATCGGTGAAAGATGGAACGCAATGGAGCAAGAAGCAGGAACTCATAGACCTCTTTGCTTGGGGTTACCCCATAGAGCTCCAACTCGTTCTCTTTCAAGAGGGCCTGCGACAAGGTGATCTTTTCCGGTACAAGGTCAAAAAGATTATGAATGCTCTCCTTGAGTACTGTGTTTGACGTATAGACACCCTCTGCATGTTGTCTTTGCACTTCGATAAACCTTATCTCCTCATGCATTGTGATGATATTCGACCGAAGTGTCTCTCCCTTGGCCAGACGCTCTTCTATACTGTTCTCATACATCAATGTCTTGACCTTCAAATACGAATACGACATGAACAGCATACCTATCGTGATCGTAAAGAAGAAAAAGAGGAGTTTGAACTCCGGACTGATAATGGTCTTTTTACGCGGCTTGATAAAACTATATCGCATATTTAGCCTCCGATATAGCTATATTGACAACCTCTTTCTCGAGATCGATACTTCGTTTGAAAACCGACACGAAAAGCTCTTCTTCCAAAAAGCGCGTAAGATCATGTCCCGTTTCACATGCATCTGCTATATAGGTCTCTTCGACGAACTGGTTATTATATTTATCGTCATTATAAAAATGGTGCAGTGCAGCCTGGATCAACTGAAAACGCTTATAGTCGTCAGAGAAGTTGTCTATCTTGGAATCATATTTCGTCTTTGCCTCTTCCAGGGCGACTTCACTCTCTTCGACAGCATCGTTAAGTGACTCCTCAAAATCCTCGATCTCATCAAGGTCATCCAGGTCATCGAGGTCTTGAAGGTTATCCAGGTCGTCCAGGGCATCGAGTTCATCCAGGTCATCAATGTTGATCGACAGTTCATCGTCATCGAGACTAAAACCAAGACTCTCCTCGGCACTTTCATCAATATCCTCCGTCATTTTCTCTTCCTCAATCGCATCTGCAGTTGCATAATGGTTGGCGAAGAGAAGTTCACCCTGACTAAAGACACACAGGCTTAGATAGTTCTCCTGGATCAGGACCAGGAGGGCCGTCTTACCTTCGATCTTGTCTGAGAAGAAAGTCGACAACATAAAAAACGGGGAGAAGATAAAGTCCACACCGGTCTTATTAAAACGGCGCTGCAATGCATTAAGCTCTGACTTTTCCGCATAGACCATCCACTTGTTTTCATTGCACAGGGTAACACAGGAGCCCAGATCGCTGTAACGTTCCGCCTCATGCATGGAACATGTCGGCACAGCACCTTGCGTAAGGCCATCATTGAGCACGGCAATATAACAAAACGGCGATTCATCCATATTCGCTTTGATGAAGTTATTGAGTTCACTGCTTGGTGTCGAATTAGAGATACCAAAGGTCTTGGAGACCTCTTTCTCAAGCTTTTTCCCCTTGCGCATCTGCACACAGACCCTTACGCTGCTTTGCTGAACAACAATCCCGATAAAAATCTTCTGATAGAGATTTTCAATCAGACGAGAGATTTTCATTGCGCTCCTTGGCCAAAGGGTGGGCTGATTGGTAGTTTTTCATCTTTAACGAAGAACTCAATTTTGTGTAGATCTGAGTCGTCGCCATCGATGCGTGCCCTAATAGTTCACTTACATCGGCAATTCTTGCATTATTGTTTAACAGATGTGTTGCATACGAATGTCTTAACATATGCGGTGTTACATGCAGGCCGATTTTCTTAAAAAGTGATGTTAGTTTATATCTTAAACTATTTTCGCTTAATTTAGTTCCATCTTTCTCAAAAAGGAAGGTTCGGGGTGAAAAATTTCTCTTATATTGCTCAATCAGGAGATAGGTACTCTCTAACAGAGGCAACTCTCTTTGCTTATTACCCTTTCCCACGACACGAACCCACTCCTTCTCAATACTTGAGATCTTCAATGAAGAGAGTTCACTGATCCTAAGACCCAGCGTGTAGAGCATGATGACAATCAGGGCATCCTCTTCCTCTGCGACAGCCAAAGCCTCTTGGATGTGTGCATAAGTGATCGGTTTGGGGAGTGTCTTGGCAACCTTTATCGGTGCATCACCTTTAAGCTTGACCTTTTCGCCCCGATCCTGCATAAAGTTGACAAAACTTCTTATCGCACTGAGCTTTTTTGAGATGGTCTTGGCATTGAGACGGGAAATCTTCAGACGGTAAGGGTTCAGGTTTAAGGTATAACCCGCTTCTTCATCTATATGGATGTGCATGAACGCCTCATCAAGTACTCTCGCATAAGTCTTTACCGTAAGGTCCGAATAGCCTCTGATATCGCTGAGATAATCCAGGAATGGAAGTCTATAGCGCTTTAACAAGTCGTTCATGAAGCTTTACAAACTGTTCATAATATTTTTCACTCTCGATGACCAGGTCCTTGTCGATCAACTTGGTAGGCTGCATCTTCTCATGCTTCTCTATCATGATGTCACACATCATCTTGATCCGCATCTGCTCAGCAAGCGAGATCTTCTCCTGATCAGCATAACCGCGGATAATCGAAAGGTACTGCTTTGCCTCTTTGTTATAATCGACATAGCGCAGCGCATATTTGCTCTGGACCATGACCGAGTTGGCCATCCTGTTATAAGGTTCCTGCTCAAAGGCTTCACTGGAGAGTGTATAGGCTTTCTCATAGTTGCCTAAAGAGTAATAGAGCTTGGCTTCGAGAGATTTTTGATACGAAGGGTTAAAAGCGAAATAAGCCCCCATCACAAGGAGCAAGATCAATGTCACGAGAGTCCAAGTTTTATAACGCTTTATCGACTTCGCCATAGTTTCACCTTTTTATCTAGACAATACTCTTTTGCATCAGTTTATCATGAATAAGCTGTTTTGCTTCTTCCATCTGCATTCCCGTCACCTTAAAAGGTTCCGAACAGAAGAACTCCAGATGGCAAAAGGGCTTGGGAATCACAAACCTGTCCCATGATCCAAGTTGCCAATAGCGGCTGGGAACACAGTTCTGCACAATCACAGGCCGGTCAAGTTTCTGAGCGACCGCGACAATCCCTTCCGTCACCGAGAAACGCGGTCCCTTCGGACCGTCGGGGGTGATGCCGAGATCATAGCCTTCACGAACTTTCTTGATGGCCTGCATCAGGACACGTGCCGCACCGCTACGGGTCGAACCGCGTATGGTACCCAGGCCAAAATATTGCATCGTCTTGGCAATAAGCTGACCATCAAAATGTTCCGAGATCATCACAACTGCCTTAGGCTCTTTACGCCAATGTCTATAGTTAAGCGGCTGCATCAGTAGATCCCCGTGCCAGAACCCGATCACACAGCGTTCTTCAGGAATCTCTTTGGGAGGATGAAAAGTTTTTTTGGAGGTAAAGTAGATGATACGGACAAGAAGCGCCCCGACAAAAGGAACGATCAAAGAGGCAAGCCTTCGAAGAAGCTTCTTCATTCCTCGATCTCGCCTATTTGAGCCATGCGTCCGGTCTTGGTGACTCTTACCTTCGCAAAAGTACCCAATAGTGCCTCATCAGCCAGGACTTTTATCATAATGTTGTTGTCACTGCGCCCGGCGATATATCCGCCTTCTCGTGTCTCTTCAAAAAAGACTTCATAGCTCTTTCCGAGATATGACGCCGTAATCTCATCAGTGATAGCGTTCTGGAAGCCCTGGAGGTAAGCCAGACGCTCGGAGCCAACTTCCGAATCGACCTCGTTGGTCATCTCTGCCGCTTCCGTCAATGGACGCGGAGAATATTTGAATGAGAAGACCTGATCAAACCGGACCTGTCGCATCACATCGATGGTCTCTTCAAAGTCTGCATCACTCTCACCCGGAAAGGCGACGATGATATCCGTTGAGATACTCACTCCCGGAACCATCTCTCGCAGCTTCTGTGCACGGTTAAGGAACCACTCTTTGGTATAACCGCGTTTCATCATCTTCAAGATCTCGCTTGAACCGCTTTGAAGCGGCATATGCATGGATTTACAGATCTTCTCATTACTGGCAAACTCTTCAAGGAACTCGTCATCCATATGAAAAGGATGCGGTGAGGTAAACCTGATCCTCTTGACCTTATCGATCTTGGAGATACGGCGAAGAAGTTCTGTGAAGTTCACCTTCTCATGTTCCCCGGAAAAACGGCGGCCGTAATTGTTTACGTTCTGCCCAAGAAGGAATATCTCCTGTGCCCCGGATTCTGTAGCCCGTTCACACTCCTGTAAAATCAGGTCGGTAGGAATCGAAATTTCATCCCCGCGTGTCTTGGGGACGATACAGAAAGTACACGCCTTATCGCAGCCAATTGAGATATTGACATAGGCCTTATGCTTTGATCCGCGAAATTCTTTAAAGGCGAACTGACTCTCATCATAATCGATATCGATCTCGACAGCCTTTGGCCGATGAAGGACTTCTGTGATCTTTGAGACATTACGTGCACCCAGTACAAAGTCGACATAAGGTGCCCGTTTGATGATATCTTTACCAAGGTGCGAAGCCGTACAACCACACACACCGATCTTCGCACCGGGTTTTTTCTTCTTGTTAAAACCGCCCAGTTCAGAGAAAAGCTTATGCACAGGTCGTTCACGGACCGAACAGGTGTTGATCATAATAAGATCAGCATCCTCGCTGTCTGTCGTCACCTCATAGTTCTCTTTCTCTTTTAACTCGGCGATCATATGTTCCGTATCACGCTCATTCATAGCGCAACCCAGTGTTTCAATAAATACTTTTTTGCTCATCAATCAACAATCTTTTTTAGAATCACCAAGGTAATTATAAAACATGGACCTCGTACATATAGTCGTTGTCATTTAGACCGTAGCGCACTTCTCTCATATAAAAGCTCTTGTCACTGTTCTCAAAGTGCTCACCCAATGCGATAAGGTCTTTATGCGAGTTGTCTCTGTCAAAATAGATGATCGTAGAACCCTCTTTTTCAACCATTGCTTCGATCTTTTTCAGGTCAGTCTTCTTCGGTTTGCTGTTCACATCTGTACGTACTAGCTTTAGTTCCATCGTTTTTTCCTCATTTTGAGTTTTTTTAATAGCCGCGATTATATCTTCTTATTGCTAAAGTACGTATTAAGTCTATTTTCAGTATAATGATACTCTCTTTTGATAAGATTTGCCAAAGGCCCTTATGTCTGGAG
>JBFFSC010000047.1:0-11228 GCA_041572615.1 Sulfurimonadaceae bacterium | reverse complement strand
GCATTGATGGTAGGCACCAGAGCCTGGATATGCTCGCCCATTTCGATGACAAAGGCACGATTCGCTTCGAGGATATGTTCCGTATAGATATGTTTTCTCTCTTCAAACCACTCTTTCGTATTATTGGCACGAAGCTCTTTTAAAAAGGCCAGGCTCTTTTTTGAGTAGCCCTTGAAGCCCGAGATTATGTTGTCTGTCATCTGATTAATTCCCGTATGATCTATAGACTATGGTGCATTTTCCCTCGCGTTTTGCCTGATTGACCATCTGTCTATAGGTCTGGGTCTTAAATGCATCGCGCTGTTTGTCTGCTTGTTTCATGCCACGTTTGAGCTCTCTAAGGTAGCGAAAATCCAGTCCCATATTAGGCTCGCATTCACTGATGGTCAGTGTTGCGGCATCAATATAACTGTGTATAAGGTTCCAGCCTACTTTTGAAGCTATCTTATTCTTTAAGACAGGCTGCAGTTTGACCCACTGTTCATTGGCTTTGGCATAGAGTGCCTCACATTCTGAGCTGTCTGCGGATAAAATCGTCATCAGAAAGACAGGAAGCAAAAATATTTTTTTCATAATAGAAGTATACATTATTTCAAAATATCATAATAATGTATTAATTGATTATATGATATAACATCATCTCATAATAATAATTAAAAGGTGAGTTCATGAAGTTTTTAAGATATTTTGTGCCGTTTGCAATGCTGTTTACAGTCTTGTCTTTTGCAAACGAGTCTGCACTGGTTACTGCGGCTAAGAACAGTGATTTAGTGAAAGTAAAAGCAGCTATTGCAGCGGGTGAGGATGTGAACTCAGCCGGGAATGGCGGTGCGACAGCTTTGATGTGGGCATCAAAGAACAATAATATTGAGATCGTAGACTTTTTGCTTGCAAAGGGTGCGGATGTCAATGCCCAGGACAGCGCAGGGTACAGCGCTCTGATTTATGCAAGTAACGAGGGCAATGTAAAAATCGCGGTTGAACTGATAAAGCATAAAGCGGATCTTAACATTCAGACAAAAAATGAGAACACACCGCTAATCATCGCGGTCCAACAGGCTCAATTAAACATCGTCAGATTGCTTGTCGATAAGGGCGCCAAAGTGGATATGACTGATGGTGGTGGCTATACTGCTTTGATGCACTCAGCTCAAAACCATAAAAAAGGTGCAATCAAGATCGTACAATATCTTATCAAGAACGGCGCGGATGTCAACTTTAAAGATGAAGAGGGATATACAGTCCTGATGGCTGCTGCTGAAAGTGCTTATGTTGAGATGATCGATCTGTTATTGAAAAACGGAGCAGATAAAAACCTGCAAGACAGTGAAGGGATGACAGCATTGGCGTATGCGGAAGCTGACATTGACGAGCTTGAGCCGGCTGAAGTCGCAAAACATAAAGAAGCGATAAAACTTCTGAACTAAAAGCACCTAAAACCTTGAACACAGGCCTTTTACAAAAGGCCTGTCTCTTCTTTTGCTTACTTTTCCATTCCTCTGCTCATATACGCCAGTACAAGCGCAACGACAATTAACACACCAAACATGACAAGCCAAATCGTGAAATCTGCCCCGCCTGTTTGTGAGGTGGTCTCAATCGGATTCATCTTTAATCTTTAAAGTATGAGCAGCAGTAGTCTGTGACACTTTTAACATTGACTTGGAATTTAGAGTTAGCTGGTACCTTGAACTCTTCGCCTCCCTTGATTGTCACAAAGCTGTCTGAACCCGGAAGTTTTACATCCAGTTCACCGGCAGTGATCTCCATAAGCTCTCTATCGGCGGTACCAAACTCATATTCACCCGGCATCATAACACCTAGGGTCTTGGTCGTTCCATCCTCAAATGTAAGTGTACGACTTGTGACTTTTCCATCGAAATAAAAGTTTGCTGCTTTTGTAACGGTCACATTCTTAAATTCTGTCATTGATATATCCTTATCTGTTTTTGCCATTCTAACATATTAAATAGGTCGTACGAGTTTCTTGACCTCTTTTGGAAGATGGGCAAATGGAAATTTCATGACACGTTTCTTCTCATCCTGGACGGTTATCGAGACATCGACTTCCATTGTATTGGGATTGAAAGTGATTATCTTGATAGTTCTTTCCTCTTCGGTATAGACAATGTTCTGTTCGGACAGGTTGATTACTTTCTTCTTTTTAGCCATGTTGGAATTTTAACATTATATTTCGCTTCCCCAGCGCAAAGCATCTAAGCCATATTTTTCGCGGAGCTTTTTCGTCTTTTGTGTAAGGGTATACTGTTTTTTATCTTCTTCATAGTCGATCAGAGAGAGTGCACGGTGAGAGTGGAGAGTGAATTGTGAGGCAGAGATACTGATACGGATGATTCTCAAAGCTGCAGAGCTGTCTGCTTCTTTAAAAAGACGAATACAGAGGTCTTTAAAAAATTTTTCACTGAACAGCCTGTTTTGAGATATGTTTGCTTTGCCCCTGTGATTAAGCTCATAGGAGATGCTGAGATGAAAGGTCGTGGGGATGACTTCCATTCTCATGATAGCAAAGCTCAGGTGTCGGCTTAAGATCACTAGGCGGCGAAGGGCTTCTTCTCTGTCGCGGATAGGATCAAAAGTACGTGATATACCGATTGACTTTCGAATGTGTTCTTGTTCGATAGGGGTTGTGTCAATTCCGCAGACTCTTAAATAGAGTTCCCAAGTGGATTTACTCTGATGCAGGAAAAGCTCTTTTGCGTTTTGGATGTCTCCTAAGGTCTGTAAGCCGTATCCGTGCAGTTTTTTTGCAGTTTTTCTGCCTATACCAGGGAAGTCTGTAAGCGGTATATCGTGTATAAAAGCATCAACTTCCTCTTTGAAGACTGTTTTGATGCCGAAGGGTTTGGCATGATTGGTGGCAAGTTTCGCTGTGTATTTGCTTGGAGCGGCCCCGATAGAGATGGGAAGCTTGAGTTTAGCGTAGACTTCATCGCGTAAAGCAGCTATAAAGGAGGGAACATCTTCATCCTCTACCCATCCGCCAAGATCCCCGTAAAACTCATCGATACTGCCTTGTTCAAGTAAGGGGATGCGAAGGCGCAGGAACTCATGCAGTTCATGTGAAAGCCTCTGATAGAGTTTCATGTTTGGCTTTTTGATGATGATGTGGGGACATCTTTTAAGTGCCTCATTGATCGTAGTTCCCGTCTTGATGCCGAAGGCTCTTGCTTCGTAGGAAGAGGTCGTTAGAATACCGCGGACACGGCCGTCCGGATCGACGAACCTGTCAAGGTCGTTTTGTCTGCTTGAAGGCGTATCTTGAAAAAAGCTCATCACAAAAGCCCCATTATTGGCAAGGCTCATCGTTTGCTGGGTGTTTTGTTTCGAAAATATATGCTGATCAGATCGTCCGCCTACACCAACAGGTTTACCTTTTAAGGTTGGATCGACTATCCGTTCGGCAGAGACAAAAAAACAGTCCAGATCAATGTGGATTTTCATGTTCGGAGTATAGGGTATAAATCAAAAAGGTATAAAAAGCATGGCATGATGCCATATTTGAAGGGAATTAAAACTTGTAGCGAAGCGTCAGGTAGGCAGTTGTGCCGGGTCCGCCGGGTGTCTCATGGATGTTGCGTCTGACAGGCTCGGGATAGGTATACTCTTCATCAAAAATGTTTTTGATGGCGATCGTACCCTCAAAAGGGAAATTAGAGTAGGTCAGCACTAGATTGGTCAGGTTGTAGTTGTCTATATCCCCGGTTGTCCCATCTTGCAGGACATACTCTTTGGAACTGATATATTGATCAGAAAGTGTCGTGCTCCAGTGTCGGTTGACGTGATAGGTCAACATGGCATTGGCGGTGTAGTTTGCGATGAAGGGGGCATGGTCATTAAAGCCGGGTTGAAGATATTCGATTGTCTTGTCTTCACCATCAGAATAGGATGCATTGAGTATCATCTCAAAAGATTGGCTAAGGATTGATTTCCATTCTGCTTCAATACCGTACATACTTCGTCCGGGTGCATTGAAATATTCTGTCGCACCGCCACCGGCCGGACGTCGTGTGATCTCGTTTTTCAGTTCAAGATAGTAAAGAGTAACCTGTAGTTGGTTTTCTTTGTTTAAAGCGGAGTCAAGAGCAAGTTCATAGTTTTTGGCCTCTTCACGTTTCAAATCGATGTCTCCAAAAGTGAATCCCGGTACATAGACATATTGCTCAAGAAAGACAGGAGTTCTGAACGCTTCACTGTAAAGGGCCTTGATATAGGTATCTTTAGCCGCTCTATAGGTCAGACCTAAACGCGGGACGATTCCACTGAATCCGACAATATCATTGTCCTCACCTCTTAGTCCTGCAATCCCGACCCAGTCTTCATCAAAACGGTATTTGACTTGGGCATAGGCTGCATAGGTCTTCGTATGCGGGGATACGGTAAAACCGCCGTAATCATTTCTTGCCCCGTCACTGTCGTAAATGAAGTCCAAGGAGGTGGATTCATCATATTCACCGGTCATACCGACGATGTAACTGAAAGCATCATTGACCTTTTTCTTGTATTGGGCTTCGGCGGAGTAGCGTTGTACAGTATTGAACATGGTCGTCTCAGTCGATGTCCTTCCGGCTACAGACGGGTGTGCCGTACCCGGCGGAAAAGGAAACTCTCCGGCATGAAAGACCTTGTCGGCATAGTCGTAGCGTAACCAGAGGTTGAGCTGGCCATCGTCGATGGTAAAGTTCTTATTCACATCAAGATAGAAGGATTCCTGCTCGTTGATCCCGTTCAGCCAGACCCACGGGTTAAAGCCAAAGCGTGCATCCTCATGTTTGGAGTAGGCTGCATTGATTGCCCAGGTCTCATCATGGATGTCCAAGAAGAGGTTGGCAAGGTCATCCTGATAGTTCATGTCGACGATATGTGGTGCACCGGCAACAAGATTGCCAGGGTTTTCGGCCACCGTCCCTCCATAGTGGTACCCTCTGTCCTTTTGGATGCTTCCGCTAAGTGTCATATTGGCGTTGTAGAGATTGAAGTTGCCGTAATAGTGATCATGACTGCCTGTACGGGCAGTGATTTCGTTGGCATTCTCTACACCCTGTTTGGTGATGATATTGATGACTCCGCTGACAGCATTAGTTCCGTATAATGAAGAGGCGGGGCTTCGAACCACTTCGATACGTTTGATCGCTTCTATCGGGATAAACTCTGTATGCCCGGATCCAAAAAGTCGTTCATAGGAGGGATGTCCATTGATCATAAAAAGGGCTTTATTGTTAAATAATCCTGGTATCACGCCGCGGAAAGTGACGACACTGTAGCCCATATAAGTCTCGTTGATAACAATGCCCGGAAGAAAGCTCAAGGCTTCGTAGACATTTTGCACACCCCACTCTTTAATCTGTTTCGCGGTGATGACAGAGACGATTGCTGGAGTTTCTAAAAGGGACTCTTTTTCTTGTGATGCAGTAGTGATCTCGACACTCATCAACTCTTCGAGTGAAAGCTCAAAAAGGGTGTCGAGTTCAGGCTCTTTTGCAAACAATAAGACTGAACAGCAGAGTCCAATAACAGTGAACCTTCTCATGAAACTCCTACCCCATATCAATGTTTATTAAGTAGGGTAACAGAGTTTTTTTTAAATAAAAGTTAATAAATAAAAGTTATACCTAAAGTTGTTTTTTGTAACAGCGTGTATTTAAAAAAAACCTGAAGTTAAAAAAAGATAGAATTCATTTACAGGAGAAGCTATGAAGTATCGGTATATCGGAAGGACAGGGTTACGTGTCTCCCCTATTTGTCTGGGGACCATGACGTTTGGTACGCAGTGCGATAAGACGGAAGCCTTTAAGATTATGGACAAGGCGTATGAGTCGGGAGTCAATTTTTTCGATACAGCTGAACTCTATCCGGTACCCCCTTCAGCAGAACTGTCTGGATTGACAGAGGAGATTGTGGGGGAGTGGCTTCAGGATAAGCCCCGTGACAATCTTATCATCGCCACGAAGGTTGCCGGAGCAGCTTCAGGTTGGTTTGTTCCTCCCGTTAGACATGGGCTGACAGCAATAGACAGGCACCATATTACCAGGGCTGTAGAGGGGAGTTTAAAGCGTTTGAAAACCGATTATATCGACCTGTATCAGATGCATTGGCCCGATACAATTGTGCCGATAGCGGAGTCGATGGAAGCCTTTGACAGACTGGTCCAAGAGGGGAAGGTACGTTATCTTGGGACCTCAAATGACACGGCTTACGGGACGACGAAGGCAAATATGACGGCGCAGATGAAGGGTTATAAACGCTTTGAGTCCATACAAAACAATTTCTCTTTATTGAACCGCCGTTTTCTTGATGAGATGCAGGTCATGTGTGAAAAAGAAGATATCTCACTTCTGCCATACTCTCCAATGGCGGGTGGGGTTTTGAGCGGAAAGTACAATAATGAGTTTGGCACAGATGGGCGCTTCAGGGCTTATCTTAGTTCGGAAAACCCCCGTGTACGTGCACAGGCCACCCGCTTTTTAAATGAGAAGACATTGGCTTCGACACAGCAGTATGTAGCAATAGCCAAAGAGGCAGGCATCTCACCTGTCACACTGGCTACTGCCTGGTCGAAACAGTTTTCTTTTGTCGCTTCGACGATTATCGGAGCAACGAGAGTGGAGCAACTGGATGATAGTCTTAAGGCTATGGATATGACATTAACGAAAGAGGTCTTGGACGCCTGTGATAAAGTACATTCAAATATTCTTTACCCTATGGGTTAGTCTCTTTTTATTTTCAGGCTGTGCTCCTAAAGAGTACATGATCAATGAGAGCTGTCTGATCGTTATCAAGACACCCAAATTGAAATATGCGGATCTGGGTTACGTGCGTCGAAACAGTGATGAGGTAAGGGCAGATCTTTTTGTAGCGGGGCAGCTTGTCCAAAGCATTGAGATCAGTACATTGATTTGCGTAGATGATGGATGCTTGAGGAAATCTGAGTTTAACAAGGAGTATCTGCATCCTGCATATCCTGATGACCTGCTGCTTGATGTCTTATTGGCCCGTCCTATCTTTGAGAAAACTTCATTGCAAAAGACAGAGGGTGGGTTTATACAAAATATAAAAAGTGATGAGTACAATATCATTTACAAAGTCGAGTATGGCAAGACCTACTTTAAAGATAAACAAAACAGGTTCTTGATCAAGATCTCAAAAACGAAAGGATGACAATTTGAGTAATAAGTATGTCGGAGCACACACCTCTGCATCAGGAGGTGTCTTTAATGCGCCTATCAATGCAAAAAAGATCGGAGCACAGGCCTTTGCTCTGTTTACTAAGAATCAGCGTCAATGGGTCGCAAAAGATCTGGACACGGAGACGATTGACAGGTTTAAACTGGAGCTGGAGAATGCCTGTATTGAACCAAAACATGTACTCCCCCATGATTCTTATCTGATTAATCTGGGGCACCCGGAGCTTGAGAAGCGTGAAAAATCTCTTAATGCTTTTATTGATGAGTTAGAACGTTGTGATCTTTTAGGTCTTGATAGACTTAATTTTCACCCGGGTTCCTTCTTAAAGAAGATTTCTGAAGAGGAGTGTCTTGATGCTATTGCCGAGTCGATGAACTATGCGATTGACAAGACAAAGAATGTCAAGCTTGTGATTGAAAATACTGCAGGACAGGGATCAAACCTTGGATGGAAGTTTGAACATCTTGCACATATCATCGATAAGGTCGAAGATAAGAGTCGTGTGGGAGTATGTATTGACACTTGCCATATGTTCACGGCGGGTTATGACATACGTACACGTGAAGCGTACGACATCTCAATGGCCCAATTTGAGAATATCGTAGGGTTTAAGTATTTGATGGGGATGCACTTGAATGACTCTAAACCGGATTTAGGCTCACACGTGGATCGTCATGAGAGTATAGGCAAAGGGAAGATTGGTCTGGATGCGTTTCGGTTTATCATGAACGATGAACGTATGGATGATATTCCTTTGATCCTTGAGACGATCGATGAGAGTATTTGGCCCGAAGAGATTAAACTGCTATACTCTTTGGAAGAAAACTAGCGAAAGCGGTTTTACGAAGTAAAAAGTTTATCCAAAACTAACCTATGGTTTTGGACACACGTCAGGCGAAGCCGCAGATAAACTAGCGAAAGCAATTTAGTAAGGAAGGGGAATAAAGATGAAAAGAGTTGGGTTATTGTCCTTGGCGACAACGACAGCATTGATGGCAAGTGGATATAAGGTACCGGAACAATCACAAAAGGCGCTAGCGTTATCATCGGCCTATGTTGCCAATGCATATGGAGCGGATGCATCGTATTACAACCCGGCTAACATGGCATTTGAGACTGGGAATGGTTCATTTGAAGTTGATTTGAATTATATCCATCTGACGGCCATTAAGTTTGAGGGGACAGTAAATAACCCACCGGCAGTTAATAATGATACATCAGGTGCTGTATCAAAAAAAGAGAACTTTATTTTGCCTACATTTTTTTATGTCTCACCAGCAGTTGAGAACTTTCGTTTTGGCCTAGCTCTAATTTCACCTGTTGGGTTAACTAAACGTTGGGATGAACAACCTGGAAAGGCTGCTGCAGAAGAATTTAGTTTGATGACTTATGAAGTTAATCCTACTATAGCTTATAAATTAAACGACAAGTTGGCTATTGGTGTGGGGATAAGGATGATCTATTCTGATGGAACTGCTAAGTCAACTGCTCCTGCACCAACTGACCTTAAGCGAGATATGTCAGGAGATGGCCTGGATTTTGGGTATAACATTGCGTTGACATATAAACCTCTAAAAGAGCTGTCATTAGCAGCGACCTATCGTTCAAATGTTGATTTAGAACTTGAGGGTGATGCAATATTGTCTAATTCTGCTATAGGTGCTGGGCCATTAGGTGCCGGTTCATATTCTGGACCTGTCTCTGTTAGTCTGCCTGCTCCTGCAACGTTGAACTTGGCAGCAGCCTATACCTTTAATGAATCAACAACGGTAGAGTTCGTCTATGACAGAGCCTATTGGTCAAAATACAAGACACTTGACTTTGAATATCAAGGAGATAAGTCCAATATGTTGGCACTTCTTACTGGTGCATTTGATGACCCGATCGCGAAAAACTGGACAGATACGAACAGCTACCGCCTGGGAGTGACACATAAATATAATTCGCAATGGACCGCTATGGCGGGTATCGTCCATTTTGAGACGCCCATGCCTGAGCAGACACTAAACTTTGAACACCCGGATTCAAAAGGGATGGCCTACTCAGTGGGTACGCGATATGCAATGTCTGAAACTATAGAAGTAGGGGCATCTTTTCTGTATGCAGACAGAGAGAATAGAACAGTGTCTACACCGCCTAATGATAATGGCATTGATGGGACATT
The DNA here is from genome assembly GCA_041572615.1 of Sulfurimonadaceae bacterium. Lineage (GTDB taxonomy): Bacteria > Campylobacterota > Campylobacteria > Campylobacterales > Sulfurimonadaceae. The sequence continues at coordinate 1,861 of JBFFSC010000047.1, read as the reverse complement.
CTCCAATTCTAAAGTTTACTTCCTCAGCCTAGGGGTAGAGTATAAGTTCTAATTACTGCCCTTCTGGGCAGAGCCTTTAATAAAGTATTGTTAAAATATTGTATTAAATGCTCACAGACTTTTAAAAGGTAAACAATGACCTACCCTTATCAAAACTTTTACGAGATGATCCATCTTAATGCGATGGAAAGACCTCGAAATACCTTGATATTTATTGATGATGAGAAGATCTCTAACCTGTTATTCCTTCAAAAAGTTGACAGCTTCGCACGTTTTTTAGTCCATAGCGGAATAAAGCAGGAGGATAAGGTCGCTTTGATCTTGCCTAATGGGGTAGAGTTCCTTATTGCTTTTTTTGCAATCAGTAAAATAGGCGGTGTTGTCGTACCTGTCAATAATATGTTGAAAAAAGAGGAATATGCGTATATTCTGAATGACTCCGAGTCCAAGATGCTTATCACATCTTCCAAGTTTTCGAAAGAGACTGAAAGTCTTCAAGAAGAGACGGCCATCAAAAAAAGTATATGGGTAGATGAACTGCCACGTCATGCCGGAGAACATCTATTGTTTGAAGAAGCGATGACTATCCCTCCGTTTCATCATGACTCTGCTGTAGAAAGCAAGATTGACGATCTGGCAGTGATTATTTATACTTCGGGGACAACCGGGCATCCAAAAGGGGCGATGCTATCATATAAAAATATTTTTTCCAATCTTTATGGGGGTAAAGAGCGTTTTGATCTGACAGCAAAGGACAGGTTTATCGTCTATCTGCCGATGTTCCACTCTTTTACACTCTCCATCTCTGTTTTGCTCCCAATTTTTATTGGTGGCTCTTTGGTCATCATACCATCGCTTCTTCCTTTCAGCAATATCATCAAGCAGACACTGCTTAAACGGGTGACAGTCTTTTTAGGTATACCTGATGTCTATAATGCATTGGTCAGGGCAAAACTTCCGTGGTATTTTCTGTGGTTTAATTCTGTACGTGCTTTTATTTCAGGGGCAGCTCCATTGAGTGAAGACACATTAATCAAGTTCAATTCGATTTTTAAACGGGCCAAAATGCTTGAAGGATACGGCTTAAGTGAATGTTCACCTGCAGTTGCAGTCAATCCAATTGATAAGCAGAAGCCACTCTCAATCGGTCTTCCATTATATGGATACCAAGCCAAGATAGTTGATGAAGAGATGGTTGAAGTTCCCAACGGACAGGTCGGTGAACTGATTGTCAAAGGTGACTGTGTGATGATGGGGTATTGGAAACGCCCAACAGCTACAGATGAGACGATTATCAACGGATGGCTGAGAACAGGTGACCTGGGCAAGATGGATGAAGAGGGCTACATCTATATCGTTGATAGAAAAAAAGATCTGATCATCTCAAAAGGTATAAATATCTATCCACGAGAGATTGAAGAGGTTTTATATTTACACCCATCGATCAAAGCAGCAGCTGTCATTGGAATAAAAGAGGACAACAGTGGCGAGATACCTGTTGCATATATAGAAACAGACATTGAAGAAAGCGCGGTTACAGAAGCGGAGGTGAAAAGTTATCTTAAACAGCACCTTGCGAATTTTAAAATTCCTAAACATGTCTATTTTTTAGATGAACTTCCTAAAACTGCAACAGGAAAAGTATTAAAACGAATTTTAAAAGAAAATCATAAATAACAACAAGAATTATTGCTTTTATTCGCAAAAACTAAACAAATGTAAAAACTTTTCAAATTCCCTCAAAAAACTATTGACAATGAATCTGTATTTTCATATAATTCCCGTCCACAAACGAAGAGGCCTTGAGTTAAGGTTTTAAAGATACGTTTGAGATCATTGAAAACTAAGTAGAAGACGTTGG
>JBFFSC010000046.1:0-11239 GCA_041572615.1 Sulfurimonadaceae bacterium | reverse complement strand
TATTGTCAGCAACCGGTTCGTCTTCACCTTTTCCGAGTGTTGTTATGCGGGAAGCTTCGACACCGCTACGGACCAGACTCGCTTTTACTGCATCCGCTCTGTCTTGTGAAAGTTTTTGATTGAAGGCTGCAGAACCTTTACTGTCCGTATGACCTATAATAGTCACATCATATGCACTATTACGTTTCATAAAATCAATATACTTTTGCAATTCTGGCGAATGTTTTTCATCTATCTTCGATGATGCATTTTCAAACTTGATCGCCAAGATGATACTCTCAGCACATCCATTCACATCAACGCTCACCCCGGTGACCGTATTCGGGCATTTATCCAAAGCATCAACAATCCCGTCATTGTCCCCATCAAGCTCACATCCCTTCTCGTCTACTGACCTGCCCTCCGGCGTCGTCGGACATCTGTCTTTATCATCTATTACTCCGTCCTTATCACCATCCAAAGGAGCTACAACTGCTGCAACAGGTTCTTCCTTAACCGGAGCAGGCTCCTTCTCCTTCATAGGAGCAGGTGTCTTTTCACCAAAGGGAATGCTCAACCCTATTCCATAATAGAGTTCATTCCCGCCATCATCCGTACGAATCAGGTGTTTCACTTCTGCACGCAGGGCAATGTCTTCAAGGACTTTCCATTTGATACCGACACCATAATTACCATAGAAGGAACTGTCATAAGCGTTACGAGGCTCGTCTTCTACATCTTCATAGCCAAGACCGATTAATAGATATGGTGTTAATGCATCACTAAAATCTTTAACATCATACAAACCATTTAAACCAAAACGGTTTATCGCTGTATCACCTCTTCCTCTATCATAATCCGTATCTGTCGTACGGTCAAAACTAAGCTCAGGTACCAGTCCCAAAACGTCATAATCATTCATCTGAAAGCGGACACCATACGTAAACTGCTTATCGATATTAAGATCCCCTTCCGGCGTGACTCCCCCGATCATTGGTGAGACCTCGTAACTGTAATCCGATGCTAAAAGCATACCAGCAAGTGCTATACTGACTCCTAGAATTTTCATATCTATTCCTTTTTATGTATTGTCATTGTTTTTAACAACATTTAAGAGTCCCCTATTATCGAATATAGTTTATTGATATGAACTTAAGGTTTAGAACTTCTTTTTCCACTAAAATTAAAATATATCTCACAACTCCACTTATTTTCATCTGTTTGTTCGCACGTACACCTGGAGTTCATCTGAAAAATATCATGTGATTCATATGCTTTCTTTCGTGCTTGAGAACAACTCTCTTCCTGAGATTTTCCTATCGCTTTGACTTTACCCACTTCTGCCATCAAAGGCATAAGGAGTATCGTCTGTATTAAAAGTATTTTTTTCATAGCTGCACTTTATCATTCATTTGTTAAGATACTCCTATGATTAGAAAACTATCACCCATTCAGCTCGGTGGAACTCTTTACATACCCGCCACCCACAAGAATATGGCTGCTATCTGTAATGAAAAAAAATATCCTGAACTACGTTCATGTATTATCGATACCGAAGATGCTATTAGTGAAGATGAGCTGGAATTTGCTATGGATAATATTGCTCATATGCTGCAAGAGTATGTCCCGGGTAATCTTTGTGTCTTTATACGCCCACGCAATCCGGCGGTACTTCAAAAGATATTACAGATCAAGGATATTGACAAGGTCGACGGTTTTTCCCTGCCCAAGTTCTCCACAGAGGTCATGCACGAATATGCACATATCATTGCTCAATCAAAATATCAGTTTCACCTCATGCCGGTACTTGAGAGCCTCGATATCTTCAGCAAAGAGAAGCTTGAAGAAATACGTTCATTTTTGCTTGAAAGTCCCCTTGATATCTTGAGCCTTCGTCTGGGAGGCGAAGACATGATGCAATACCTCGGTCTCAAACGGCGTTGTGAAGACAACATCTATGAGCTTGTCGCCCCTTCCAGAGTCATTGCCGATGTCATCAACACCTTCAAGCCTTTCGGATTTTTTATCTCCGCCACCGTCTTCAACTGTATCGACAAACATGAGCTCTATGAAGACAATGTCTTTGAAGACCTCCGTCAGGGCCTGATAGGAAAGACCATCATCCACCCCAGCCAGATTGCACCCATCAATGAAGCCTATAAGGTCACCAAAAAAGATTATGAGATGGCCTTAAAGATGCTGGACAAAGACACAGCTGCCATCATCGTCCACGACGGGCAGATGGGTGAAAAATTTGCCCATACGTCCTGGGCAAAAGTCATACTGCAAAGACATCACTATTACGGTCTTAAGGAAGATAATTAATATAAAAAGATGAAGGGTTTTCAAGAGAACTTGTCCTATCATTGAGACTAGGAGCACCCGATGAAAGCGTTTAGTCTTCTACTTCTTTTCGCACTGAACCTCTTTGCAGTACATGACTATCAGAGCCTTGTAGACTCAATTTCACAACATGCCATACGTATCGGTACAGGTCCCAATAAGGTCTACACCTTTGTCGATCCCCTATGTTCTAAATCCCAGCTCTTTATTGACCTTATCAACACACGCAAAGACCTTCAGACAAAGAACTCTTACTACATATTTTTATACAGACTTCCAAAATTCAACTCAGAGTCCTATATTCACTACATCTACCAGTCACCGCATCGCCTGGAGTCACTCAACGATATCATGATCTATCAGGATTATGATCTTCTAAAGAGCTTTAAAGTCAACAAAAAGACACTTGATCTAACCAATGAGATAGCCAGAATCGCGAAAGAGCTGAAGATGAAACGACGTCCCTACCTTCTCATCTTTGATGCCGGAAGTACTTTCTGCAGAGTCTCCGAAGGCACAGCCCCTTGTATGGAAGAACAGGATTTCAAATAAAAAACCTTGATTATTCTTTTACGCTATAATAGATTTATTATAAAAACTTCTAGATGCAGGATGGCGAGTTATTATGTCTCAATCATTACTTCTACAGATTGCAAGAGAGTCTATTACCGAAGTCTTTGAAGCACAGACCACTATCAAAAAAGAAGAACTGTACCGCCAATACCCTGTTCTCAAGCAGCATATCGCCTCCTTCATAACCATCTATCTTGATGATGAGCTTCGTGGTTCGATGGGATCGGTCATCCCGACACGGCCGCTGCTTGATGACATCATCCATAATGCAAAATCAGCAGCCTTTGAAGACAGCAGATTCACTCCGCTAAAGACATCGGAATACCTGCGCTCAAGCCTTGAACTCTCTTTACTGACTGAACCAAAAGAACTGGTATACAATACGATCGCCGATATCAAAGACCAGGTGAGATATGCAGAAGATGGACTTATCATCTCACTTGGTGAGAGACAAGCTGCCTTTTTACCTCAGATCTGGTCTCAGTTAAATGACTTTGACGCCTTCTTTTCCCAGCTTCTGCGCGAAGCGGGTTTGACACTTGAACAGATGATCGAGCATCCCAAGGTCTATACCTTCCAAGTCGAGAAACAAATTGACAAACCCATACTTCAATAAACCCCTGCGCTATTTCCAAAAGCATAACAGCCATATCACCTGCCTGATATGCCAGCACTACTGTCAGCTCAGGCCCAATGAAGTCGGCCGCTGTGCCAATCAGAAAAACATCAACGGTGAACTTGCCGGGATAACACAGGACAAGCCCTCGGCTATCAGTATCGACTATATCGAGAATCGCCCTTTTTTACATTTTATGCCGGGAAGTTCCGTTTTATGTATCGGTACGGTCGGATGCAATCTCCATTGCCCCTCCTGCCAGAACCATCAAATCTCACAGCACTTCAATAATGTCGAGCCACTTTATCTTTCTCCCATTGAGATCGTAAAACTTACTCTTGAGCAGAACATCAAGATCATCTCCTTTGGATACAACGAACCGGTTGTCTACTATCCCTACGCCAAGGAGATCGGACGTATTGCCAAGGACAAGGGAATAAAACTTGTGATGCAGACCTCGGGATATATGTCTGAAGAGATCGCTTATGACATGGCTTCCTGGCTTGATGGTGTCCATGTCGACCTTAAAAGCTTTAATGCCGCCTATTATAAAAATACCTTGGGGGCCGACCTCAGTGCGATAAAACAGAACCTCAAGATTCTGGCACAAAGTTCTCTTTGGTTGGAGGTTACAACACTGCTGATCGATAACATCAATGACTCAGATGATGAGATAGCTGCTATGGCACGCTTTATCGATGAGGAGCTGGGCGCGCATATCCCGTGGCACCTGAGCGCTTTCTATCCGGACAATCAGATGCTCTCATACTCGGCAACCTCGACAGAGAGTCTTCTGAACGCTTTTGAAATCGCCAAAACGCAGGGGCTTTATTATGTCTATTTTGGCAATGTCCCTTTTTTAAACGAGACACGCTGTCCCTCCTGCGACACCCTTCTGGTCCAAAGACGAGATGAAGAGATCTTCGAAAACAACATAGAGCAGAGCAGCTGCCCGCACTGTCACAGAAGTGTAAAAGGTGTATGGAACTAACTTTGCACAGAGGAGTTGAAGACTACCCTGAAGCCTCTTTACAGATGATATCTCCCACATTTTTCTCTAAAGATCGGGCGACGACATTACACTTGACCTTTAAAAGAAAAAAGAGGTTCTCACGTACTGTATCGCTTAGGCATTCATAATTTCCCATACCCTTTGTCACAACAACATCTGCCGTGTCAAAAAACTTTTGTGCGTCACTGTTTGCCCGTGTGTATACAAACCCCGGGGTATTGACTCCGCTATCGACAAGGTGACAGATCGAATCAAACCCAGCTTCTTGTGCCTCTTCATAGGTCACATCATTAATGATCGCATTACCCCGTGTCATATAATAGATCTCCAATCCTGGATAGAGCGAAAGTATGGCCTTGATATATATCTTGTCAAAGATATGTTCGCCAGCATTATCAGCGATATATAAAAGTGATGAAGCCTTAGAAAGTTTTTCTTGAAGTCTCTCGAAGTCATTAACAGCAAAATGCGTATGAAAGATCTTTTCAAGTTCATCATTCAAATCAAATGCATACTCGGCAGCGAGATCAATGACATTACCCGCTACAGCTACCTTTGTTGCCGTCAACAGCTTTTCGGGTGACTCGGCAATCTTCTTTTCCAGATAGGGAACAAATGTTTTGGCCTTATCTGTCGAAACTCTTTTGACCTCGTCATACAAATCGCTCTTGCCCGCTATCTGAGCCATCTTCTCATAGACTGCAGCAGCGACTTCAGGAGGCGTTTGGCTGAATGAAAAACCGGGAGCCATGGCTTCAACAGCCCGGACTATCTCTTTAGTCAGTTTCTTATCTGCATGGATGGCATCGGCCACACGTTTGCTCTGGTTGATGATACATTCTACACAGGCGGGGTCAATATTCAAGAGGCTTCCATCTTTTTTATAAAGAAGATCATACGAAGAGTGGGCTAAGCCCACATGTTGATCCTACTGTTTTTCCTTCTGTGTCTCTTTTACACCGGGAGCATTATCCGCATACTCTTCGACAACTTTTCCCCACATAAGCTTATATTTTCGTTTCATAAACTCCACCTCATCTTGAGAATGGTTCAATTGTGCTGTGAGTGTCTCAATTGTCTTTCTGTCTTCCTCATAAAGCTCCTGTAACGAGGCCAGTGCCTCTTTTAAAAACAGGTTTTCACTTTTGACTGACTCTATCGTCTCGTCTTTGGCATCAAGTACTCTCTCATGAAGGTTGATGATCGTACCGATAGTCTTTTCAATAAACTGAGGGCCGACATGAATACCTGTCTCCGCTGCCGCTATTTCGCTCATCTCTGTCGGCACGATCGCTTGCATGCCTCGGGAAGGGTCGATATAAAGTTTTCCATTCTCTTTTTTACACTCCAGCTTTCCGCGCTCCATCAGATCATCAATGGCATCCGGGCTTAGCCCTGTAAGTTCAGAGTACTCTTGAATCGTAATCCAATCACCTTCCATTCAACCCTCCTTCATCGGGATATCAGATCTTGACTAACTGTCAAAAATCTACGCTTAGAGTACTGTCTCTATTTCTAAAGAGTCCATCTCTACTTTTTTCGCTTTTGCTATACGGTCTTCTGCAAGCTTCACACTCAGGTCTTCATTGTTCAAAGCCAGGATCTGCATTGCCAAATACGCCGAGTTTATCGCTCCCGCTTTTCCAATAGCAACTGTTGCGACCGGCATTCCTGCAGGCATCTGCACAGTAGAAAGAAGCGCATCAATACCGCTTAAGGCTGAAGCACTCATTGGAACCCCGATAACAGGTTTGACAGTTTTAGCGGCCAAGACACCGCCAAGGTGCGCTGCCATACCTGCTGCTGCAATAAAGACCTGAGCACCTTTTTCCTCTGCTATCTTTACATACTCTCTGGTACGTTCCGGACTTCTATGTGCTGAGGAAATAACTAGCTCATAATGTACACCGAAAGCTTCAAAAGTGTCTGCACACGATTTCATCACATCATAATCGGTCTTGCTTCCTAGAATAATAGAAACAAATTTCATTCCAATCCTTTTTCATCTTTCAGATTTGTTGCGCCATTATACATTAATTTCAAGCCTTATCTCGGCGGTGCCTGATTAATGTCATCACCGGCAGGAATTCTAAAGAATGTATATTGCGGCAGCTTCACAGGCAGTCGTATAGGATTGACGTTTCCACTATGCACCGCTTCCCAGATCTTTTTATTTTCTGCTTCAAGCTTCTTGAAAACCAGGTAAGGTCGCCCCTCTTCAAAGAAGATCGAACCAAATTCATTGTCCACCTCTTCTATCTTCGCATCAAGTGGTACCATGATCTCCAGCTTGTCTCCAGGCTTCGTAGTGAACTTACACATGTAGTATTCACCCGACTCTGTTGCCATACCTGTTACCTGGTGTGTTCCCATCTGCATCGTAAAATCCAGGCTCTGCCCATCATGCTTTTCAAACGGTCTGTTAATCAGATATGCGTCAGTAAATCCCCGGTTTTGCATACTTTCAAGCTCTTCCTGGTAACGTTCAGGTTCATACTTTCCTTCATAATAGTCATCGATCGCCATGCGGTAAGCTTTTGCCGTCGTAGCCGCATAATATGAAGTCTTTGTTCGACCTTCTATCTTTAGTGAGTCCACGCATCCGCTATCAAGTATCTCCTTCATATGCGAAGCAAGGTTAAGATCTTTTGAGTTCATGATGTATGTCCCAATACCCGGGTCCTCTTCAAGCCTGAACAGTGTACCTGTCTCAGGGTTGGCTGCGTACATTTCATAAGGAAAACGGCAATCATTGGCACATGAGCCCCGATTGGGGACACGCCCGCTCTGAAGTGTCGAGATCAGGCAGCGGCCGCTGTAAGCAAAACACATCGACCCATGAACGAAGACCTCCAGTTCAAGGTCTGGAAGCTCTCTTTTTATCTCTTTAAGATCTTTTAACGATATCTCCCGTGCCGTGATAATACGTTTTGCACCCATCTCATGGTAGATCTTGGCATCAAGTACGTTCATGACATTGGCCTGAGTGGAGAGATGAAGATCGATATGCGGCGCGATCTCATGTGCAAGCTTTAAAACACCCGGCGTCGCAACGATGATCGCATCCGGGCCAAGTTCAGCTATTGCTTTGATATGCTTTTTCAAAAGATCGATCTGTGAGTTAAAGGGGAAGCCGTTTATCGTCGTATAGACTTTTTTCCCACGCGCATGCGCATAATCGATCCCCTCTTTGAAACTCTCCATCGTAAACTCTTTACCGGAACGTATTCGTAAGGAGAAATGACTGACACCGCCATACACAGCATCAGCCCCGTAATCAAGTGCAATTTTCAGTTTTTCAAGGTTTCCTGCGGGGGCAAGAAGTTCGACTTTGTTCATTATTTCTTTTCTTTAAAATATATTTTTGATGAATTTTAGCGAACTTCCCTAGTCGGAAGGATTAAAAATATTAACTACTTGCTAAATGAAGCTAACAGGCTTTCGATGTCATCTGTCGAGACAACATCAGCTGTACTGCTGTCACCCGGAAGATGGCGTGCAGAGGCGACACGTTTGTCATCATCGATCTTACCGGAAAACAGCTCGTTCATATAGCCCGAGAGTGCACGCATCACATTGATGACACGCTCGATCTTTTGTCTGTGAATATCCTGATACTGCATGATATCCATGACATTCATGATCGTATCACCATGGTCTTGCAGAGATTGGATATGTGTTTCGACCGTCTCTTTGGATGTTTTATTTTTCTCCAACTGCACTTTAAAAGACTCGACGTCAGGAAACTTCGTACACAAGGTCTCAAAAAGCTCTATATTGCTGTCAATAGTCTCAGCGACATCTGCCAGCGTCCCCTCTGCTTCCATAAGCTCATCACTGATCTTTTCGATGTGATCAAAGATCTCCGACGCTTTTTCTTCACTCTCTTTTGTGACATCGTCAAGCTGATGCACCATCTTGTGATCATCAGTAGGTGGGGGTGGAGGCCAATTGTGTGAAGCAGACACCTTATACTCTTCTGCATTCACATCTTCTTTTTTAAGCTCCTCGATCTCTTCATCCTGCTCATCAATAGGAGCAGGTTCCTCAGAAGAGACTTCCTCTTCATCCAGTGCATCGATATCCGCATTCATTAACGCATCGAGTTCTTCTTGTGTCATGAATTTCTCCAATAAATTTTCAATTAAATCAATCGCTTTATTAGATTATAGACAAGTTAATATATAATTCATTTTAAATATAATTTCTAACATAGAGAAAACAATGAAAATCGATCTCCACAACCATACCGTCTTATGTAACCATGCCTACGGAGAGCTTTCTGAATATATCGAAGCTGCCATTAATAAGGGCATTGACAAATATGGCGTTTCAGATCATGCACCTATGAACTTTGACCCTGGATACAGGATGTCTTTTGATCAAATGGACGAGTATCGAGCCATGGTAAAAAAGGTCCAGGATAAATATCAAGAGAAGATCGATGTACTCTTTGCCTATGAAGTCGACTACCTGCCGGGCTATATGGATGAACGTGTTTTACAAGCAGATGTCGATTACCTCATCGGTTCAGCGCATTTTATTGATAAATGGGGCTTTGACAACCCGGAATTTATCGGTCAGTATGACAATGCCGATATTGATGAGATCTGGCAGGAGTATTTTGATCTTATCCGGGATATGGCGAATACGGGCTATTTTGATATTGTCGGCCATCTGGATCTGATCAAGGTCTTCAAGTTCATGCCGACCAATGACATCGTCTCTATTGCCGAAGAAGCCCTGCAAGCCATCAAAAAAGCAGACATGGTTCTGGAATTAAATGTTGCCGGGTACAGAAAGCCCTGTGCTGAGCCTTACCCTTCAAAGCCTCTTTTGCAACGTGCTTTTGACCTGGGCATACCTATCACCTTTGCTTCGGATGCACACAATCCTGAGCAGGTCGGCCTTTTCAGAGAGGAGATCGAAGCATTTGCCAAGGATATCGGCTATACCCAATGCGCTTACTTCAAAAAACGCAAACGTCACATGGTCGATTTTTAAATAGATTTCCTGTATGAAACCACAGCAAAAAATGATTATTTTTTTGTCAGTTATTCTTTGCAAACACCCTGTTTTGAACTTACTATATGAAACATCCGGCCATTAATGATTAAATTTTAACCAAAACCCCTCTTTAAATCCAAAACAACTCTGTTATACTTCTATTAACAAAATTTCAGGAGAAACAAACTATGGGTAAATTTGTAAATAGTACAGATGAGTTCTTTAAATATTGTGAAGAGAACGATGTTCAGTTCGTAGACCTTCGCTTTACAGACATCAAAGGTGCATGGCACCACCTTACTTACCGTATGAGTGCGGTAAATGAAGAAAACATTAGCAATGGTTTTCCATTTGACGGTTCATCAGTTGATGCATGGCAGCCGATCAATAAATCAGATATGCTTTTAAAAGCTGACCCGACAACTGCATTCCTTGATCCATTTACTGCTGATCCGACTATCATCGTTTTCTGTGATGTATTTGACATCTATAAAGGTGAACTATACGAGAAATGTCCTCGTTCAATCGCTAAAAAAGCACTTCAACATGCTGAAGAGATCGGTATTGCCGATGCAGCTTACTTCGGTCCTGAAAACGAATTTTTTATCTTTGATGATGTCAAGTTCACTGACAATATCAATGAAGCAGGTTACAAGGTAGATACTGAAGAGGGTGAGTGGAACTCTGGTACACACTATGAAGATATGTACAACACTGCACACCGTCCAGGAACTAAAGGTGGTTACTTCCCGGTTCAACCGACTGACTCTATGGTAGACCTTCGTGCAGAGATGATGCTTGTTTTAGAGCAAGTCGGTCTTGAAGTCGTACTCGGTCACCATGAAGTTGCTCAAGGTCAAGGTGAAATCGGTATCGTTTTCTCTGACATCATCGGTGCAGCTGACAACGTACAAAAATACAAATATGTTGTAAAAATGATTGCTCACCTTAACGGTAAAACAGCGACTTTCATGCCAAAACCACTTTTTGGTGACAATGGTAATGGTATGCACGTTCACCAATCACTATGGAAAGACGGTAAAAACCTGTTCTATAAAGAAGGTAACTACGGAAACCTTTCTGAAATGGCCCTTCACTATGCAGGTGGTATCTTCAAGCACGCTAATGCAGTTGCAGCATTTACAAATGCTTCGACTAACTCATACAAGCGTCTTATCCCAGGTTTCGAAGCGCCAAGTATTCTTACTTACTCTTCTCAAAACCGTTCAGCTGCTTGTCGCATCCCTTGGGGAGCTGGTGAAAAGGCAACACGTATCGAGATGCGTTTCCCGGATTCAACAGCATGTCCTTACCTTGCATTTGCAGTAATGATGATGGCAGGTCTTGACGGTATCCAAAACAAAACAATGCCTGTTGGACCAATGGACATTGATCTATTCGAATTGTCACTTGACGAAATCCGTGAAAAAGGTATCGTTCAAATGCCACATACACTACGTGAAGCACTTGAAGGTCTTATCGCAGATCATGATTTCTTGAAACCTGTATTTACTGAAGAGTTTATCCAGACTTACCAACACTACAAGTTTGAACGTGATGTATGGCCGGATGAAGGTCGTCCAACTGCTTACGAGTTTAAAACAACTTACCAGTGTTAATCTAAGCGGGGTCTCCCCGCTATCCTTTCATTCCCTCCCAATAAGACTTCCTTATTATTTATTGATTTATATAAGTTTTGTTATAATTAC
>JBFFSC010000045.1:0-11744 GCA_041572615.1 Sulfurimonadaceae bacterium | reverse complement strand
TCATCACTGAGCTCATCGATATGCGGGTCGATTCCGCGCATGAAAAAGTTCTCTTCTACCGTCTGTACCGTATATTTTCGTGTCACGTCAAGGTTATAGGTCTTTTCGATCTCCTTGATGAAGGTGACCACCTCACTCTCTGAAAAAGGTGTTTTTGAAAGCTTGTGCTTCTTCACATAAAGCATCAGCTCCTGAATACCCAAAAGGGAGTCATAGATGAAGTTCATCTCAAAAGGGTGCAGACGTCCGAGGTTTGTGCGGCGGGAAAGCCGTTCAAGATCATAGATATTACGCAGACTCTCTTCAAGCAGTTTCGTATGCGACATCACCTTCTCAGCCAGGTTGTAACGGCGCGTCAACTCCTCCTCTTCCATGATCGGATTGAGCAGACGCTCTTTAAGCAGACGTTTCCCGATCGCCGTCACCGATTTGTCGATCAGACGCAGCAGTGTCATCTCGTCCTTGTCTTTGGATATGACGCCAAGCTGTTCAAAGGCAGAATTGCCAAGGTACATATAGCGGCGGTTGTCGATCAGCTGCGGCCGTGAGAGCTTTTGGATGATATGGTAGTCGTGTTCGATGACGAAGTGCACCAGCACAGCCAAAGACTCGGAGATCATCGGCGTGCGTTCAAGGTCAAGATGTTCAATCGGCGAAAGAAGCGACTGTATCTGGTATACCCGTTTGAAGAGCTCGTTTTGATACTCTATCTTTGGGCGCTGATTATTAACGCTGTAGGTATAGTGCTCATCGATCTCAAGATAACGCAGTACCTGCTTCTGATCATCCACCCCGTCCAAAAAGCTCAAGACGACTTCCGAGGTCTTGTAGACATTCAGAAGATTAAAGATCTCGTCAAGGGCATAGTTCTGATCCTCACTAGTACCGTGGGCTTCATACAGAAAGGTCTTGCCTGTTGTCACGTCAATGGCCGAATAGCCGATCGAGTAGATATCTTTATGCTTGTCTACCAGAAGCGAGACGATATAGTTGTCTTCATTATCAGTCGTATAATCAAAGTTGGTACCCGGGGAGATGATCTGTGCCACATAACGCGAGACTTTAGGTGGTTCGCCGCGCTGTTTGATATAGATAATCGTATATTTCTTCTCCTGGATCAGGCGGTTGAGATAACGTTCAAAAGAGATGGTCGGCACCCCCGCAAGCAGCGGGTTCTTGACGGAGTTTTCTACGATGGTCTTGTTTTTCTTGGTCAGCTGGATATTAAGCAGTTCGGCCATTTCCTTGGCCTTTCCGATCTGCAGTTCGTCATTATTGACCTCATAGACTTCGACAAAGGTCCCTATCTCCATAAATACAACGGTATTGGAGCCATACTTCTCTTCAAAATGTTCTTGAAGTTTGAAATATATCTCCGTTAACAACAGCTTTTTATCATTTAAGAGCGCGTTGACATCATCAGCTAGCATAGACCACCATTCTAAAAGATATTCTTTAGTATTGCGCGTATTATACCACTCTTGATAAAAAGCATCTTTAAACCCTGTTTCAGACTTATATCTTTTTTATTTTTCTTGGATAAAATATCACAGGAATAATATAAAAAAAGTTTAAGGGAAAAACGATGGAACGACCGGAACCTATTGACCAAGAAGTCTTTTTTGATGGAAGAAGCCTCATTTCTGAAACAGACACGAAAGGTTTCATCACCTTCGTCAACAGAAAATTTGTTGAGATGACAGGCTACAGTAAAGAGGAAGCCATTGGACAGCCTCACAATATCCTGCGCCACCCGGATATGCCCAAAGCCGCTTTTGAAGAGATGTGGAGTACGATCAAGAGCGGCACGACCTGGGAAGGTTATGTCAAGAACCTTCGAAAAGACGGAAAGTTTTACTGGGTCATCGTCAATATCATCCCGAAACTTGATGAAGATGAGAACATCATAGGTTATATCGCTTCGAGAAAGGTCCCTGACAGAAACCAGCTCGAAAGGATAAAAGAGACCTATAAAAAAATGCTTGAAGCAGAAAAATAGGACTCAAAGTTGAAACATCTTTTTATGTTTCTCTTTCTCTTTTTTCTGGGCTGTACTGCCCCGACTTTACACTATCAAAACAACACAATCACACTGAGCAATCAACACAACACCTATACGTTTCACGGTAATACCATACACCAGAGACAGCAAAACCTCTCCGATATCTCCATCAAGCAGTACCTCTTCGCTGATGAGTTCAATGAGAGTCTTGTCTATGAATATGCGCGTATAAACACGGGGTATAAGTTCAGATACAACTATCCCTATATCCTTCGACAGGTCTTTGATGCAAAAGATGTTGAACAGATCAAAGATAAAGATGGTCTGGGCTTTTTTAAAATAACACTTAAGGACAAGGGTACAATCAACCTCATCGCTGTAACAAGTACAAAGAAATCGTTCAGCATGCTCTACGGTTTTAGCAATGTAAACTTTCAGGCCCTCATCCATAACAGAGGCTTAAGCAAGCAGGAGCCAACTGCCATCGATGCAGAGAAGATGATTAAAAGCCAATGGAATCCAAAACTTATAATCACCGGTGTCCTGCTTGAACAGGAGAAGGGAAGACCTCTTTATTATTAGAACTTCTCTTTCTCATAACTTACACGGCTTGTCATTAATTTACAGATAAAAATTACTCCCTTGATACAATAGTTAATTAATATATAAAATCAGATAATGTTTTATCTTGTTTTTTTTGTTTAACAAGGTAAGTTTATTCTAAAAGGGGATATATATGCACCTGTTTAAAAATCTCGTTATCACTTTCGTATTGATGACAAGTTCATTGTTCGCAGTCGGACCTGGTTCAGACAGCATGACCAAGTATAATGTGCGTATCGGTAACTGTACTGCCGATTCACTTACCGTAAAATGGAGACTTGACAGCCTTATGGGAGAACCTACTGTCTCTGGATCATTTAAATGGGACAGTTACGACGACTGCCGACTGCCATCTTCAACTAAAATATGGCTCAAGGTATCATCCGGATCAAACTTTTACGGTTATGTAAAACTCTCCCCTGTCACGCCGAAAGCCAACCGGGGGTATGGCTACAATACGACAGGTTCACCTAACTGGAATTCGGCAATTTGTGGATGGGGAAATCAGAGTCATCAATGCTTTGATAGTTCACAAGCCAAAAGTCTGTGGAAACAGGGCTCTGTCACCGACTTTGAAGTCAGTTGGTAATCATCTGATATCAGAAAGCCTCTGGGGCTTATCTGATGACATGGCCTACAAACTTGCTCATATTGTCCAGTATCCTGCCGCCACGCCTGTACCCCAGGCCACACGCCTCATAAGCAAAGAAGACACCTGCCTGATAATAGTTTCCATCTTCGTCTCGAGGGAATTCCACTGCTTCCTGAAAGATTGACTTATAATGTGCATACTCGCCATCGGTCTGCGCTGCTATCGAACCGTCTGCATTGACAAATGTTGTATTGGCCCCTTCTCGGCCAAAAACCTTTTTCTCGACATAGGCCTTGCCCTCAAGAGGCATATCACCACTCTCCAGAAGGTATGGTGAGTCAGGAAAGAGCTCATAGAGGACCTTTAGCATTCCCTTGGACTGAAACAGAAGGGTATAGGCCGGGTTGAGTATGATCGCAGACTGGGATTCTAAGATATTCTGCAGTATCAAGGCCAGCTCCCCCTCTTCTATGGCAATATCTTCCCAGGGAAAGAGTTTGAACCAGTACTCATACTCCTGTTTCTCTTTATCGCAGATGCTCTCGTTATCAAAAAGCACCTCATCCAGGAAACTGAATCCTGTCAAAAAGCCGGCATCCTCCGCCATGCGTTTAAGAAGCCTTGTTGTGACCTCATCCTCATCATTACCCTCGATACAGGAGAAGAGAATCCTCCACCCTTCATAATACTCTTCGAATTTCGACGTATCGTCAAAGAGTGTGATCAGACGTTTAAAGTTTTCCGAGATTGATTCATAGACTCTGTTGAACTGTTTTGCCTCATCCATACCGTTGGCTTTTAAAAGAGCCCATTGGACAATAGCTGTCTCGAAGAGGCCTGTCGGTGTATCAGCATTGAACTCGATCAGTTTGATAGGCTTTCCGTCAATCCCGCCGGCAAGGTCAAAACGGCCGTAAAGGTGCCAATGCACATCATTTTCCCAGGACTTCTTGATTGTCTCGACAAGGTTAAACGGAATACCAAGCTCGAAGAAGAGATCGTTTTCTATGACATGTTCAGCCGCTTCGACATACATATCATAGAGCTCATTAGCCGCTGTGTAATAGGCCTCTGCTTCCTCCGCAGTGATCTGGACCAATTCATCCGCGACATATTGGCTCCCGTCAGCATCGGTATGCCAGGAGAAACCTATCTCCTCCAGGGTCGTATTGTCAATCGGCTTTACTTTGACCGGTGTGATCATCCACCCCAGCCTGAAGTCTTGCTTCCAAAGCTTGAGGTTATCCCGCTGGACGTAGACTTTTTGGAGAAAAAGCTCTTTTTCGAACTGCTTGCAGCAGCTCTTTTCTTGGCATGATAAGCAGACTTATTGACACTGTTGGCATTCTGGGAGAAGTTCTTGTTTCCCATCAGCTGGTTGGCGATCATATTTCCAAGAAGAGACCCTGCCGCGACAGCCAATATCGTACCGCCAAGTCCCATTCCGCCTTCATTATGCTGCATCGTCTCAGAGCTTCCCTCCTGAACCTTTTGATACTCCTGCTCTGCAAGAATACGCATCTCCTCTTCACTCATCAAACGTTCCGTGACCCGACCGTCTTCATCACGCTCTCTGATAATGGCACGAGAAGGTCCGTCTGTGGGGACCTCTTCGACGACATTATATTTTCCCAGTGCATTTTGCTCTATGATAAGAAAACGGTTCTTTGGCTCTTGCTGCTCCTGTACACACCCGCTCAAAGCACTCATCACGACTACACCCATACTGCCCAGGCCAATCGCCGAGACAGTCGTCTTAAACTTACTCACTAATTTCTTCCTTCTTAAATGTTATTATCTTTTTTAATTCATCATCATAAAACCAGATGGTATCTCTTCCTCTGTAGACGATCGTCCCGATATAAGTATGGGCTCCCGCTGTTATGACCTTGTCCTTTTCAGCCAACAACATCTCTCCGACATCTTTTCCTATCGAAGGGATCTGTGTCAGGTTCACAATAGCAAAACAGACGGCAAATATAAGAGCGGCCACCTTTGTGTTCTTAAAGAATATAAACAGGTAGCCAAAGACAAGTACGCCCAGTGCATAGAGTATATAACTTTGATGGTCGGCAAAGAGCACATTATAATAGACATCAATATCTTGTGCTTCTATATAATTTAGAAATATCCCCAGAATAAAGAAAAAGTCCAGAAAAAAAGTAAAGAACATACCTGCCAAAAATGCTGAACCTAGCTTTGCACCCATTATCGCAACCTTTGTATTTTTGAATGACGTAGACGGTAAATCCTTGAGGCTTCTCCCTCATAGAGTCCCTTGTTATCTTCGACTATTATATCACTTTTCTCAAAGGCAAAATCTTTGTCATAAGAGAGTGAACGCTCATTGGCAGAGGTCGAATAGAACCATCCATAAGGTTTGACAAACTTGGCATGTCTTGCTTCTTTTACCACCCTGACAGCTTGATTATTAGCATAAACAAAAGTCGTTTTTTTGGAACGTCTGACACGATTTGCATGTACTTTTGGGATACGAGATATGGTTTTAAGTGTCTTAAACGAAGCGGTTACCCGTACAAATGGTTTATCTACGGGCCGTTCTTTAAGTCGGGCAAGAAGGGCAGCGTCCTGAGAGAGAAAACCGACGGTCGTGTCCGTCTGAACAAGCCAGAGCTTATTCTGCAAGGTAGTCTTGGAGAGGGACCGGTTCATTCCAGTTCTCGTTTTTCATCTGACCCAATGCATCGATGGCAGCACGTGCGGCAGAAAGTGTCGTAAAGTACGGGATACTCATACGCAATACGATTTGACGGATCTTGACCGCATCGGCTTTGGCTGTTTTATTGTCAGAGGTATTGATCGCCATGGTAATATCACCGTTCTTCATCACATCTTCGATATTCGGGCGCCCTTCTGAGATCTTAAGAACAGTTTCACACTCGATGCCTGCAGCATTGATGACCTCGGCAGTTCCCTTGGTCGCGACAAGCTTGATACCCTGCTCGCTCAAGCCTTTGGCGATCTCCGGTGCATGTTTCTTATCCATGTCTATAAAAGAGAGGAAACACGTTCCCTCTGTCGGGATGATGTTGCCCGCAGCCATCTGTGATTTTGCAAAAGAGGTCCCGAAGTTTTTCGAGATACCCATGACCTCACCCGTTGATTTCATCTCCGGACTCAGTACAAGGTCTGCACCGTAAAGTTTATTGAACGGGAAAACCGCTTCTTTAAGCGCAATATGATTTTTCAGACGCGGTTTAAGCAGTCCATTCTCTTCCATAACGATGTTATAGTTGTCATAGAAACTAAGGGCATCACGCAGAGAGTCCCCCATCATTACACGTGTTGCGACCTTGGCCAGCGGCATGCCTGTCGCTTTTGAGACAAACGGGACGGTACGGGATGCACGCGGGTTCACTTCAATAAGATAGACTTCGTTCTGATAGATGGCATACTGGATGTTCAACAGACCCACGACACCAAGACCTAGGGCGATCGTCTTTGTCTGCTGTTCCACCTGAGCTTTCAGTTCGTCTGAGAGGTTCACAGGCGGCAGTGAACATGCCGAGTCACCCGAGTGAATACCCGCTTCTTCGATATGCTGCATAACAGAACCGATATAGACCTCGCTCCCGTCACAGATAGCATCAACATCAAGTTCTACGGCCTGATCGAGAAACTTGTCGACAAGTACTGGGGCATCATTTGAGACAGAGACAGCTTCGTCCATATACGTGCGAAGTTCATCTGAGTTATACACGATTCGCATCGCACGTCCACCAAGGACAAATGATGGACGGACAAGTACCGGATAGGTCAATCCTTCTGCGATTGAGACAGCCTGCTCTTTTGTCGTAGCAAGACCGTTTGAAGGCTGCTTCAGACCATGAGCATTGACAAAGTCAGAGAACTTCTCTCTGTCTTCGGCCAGGTCGATGACCTTTGCCGGTGTTCCGGAGATCTTTGCACCGATGGCTGTCAACGGATTCGCCAGTTTCAATGGAGTCTGACCACCAAAGTGTACGATAATACCGTCTGGCTGTTCATATTCAATCACCTCGCGCACATGTTCAAAGTCTATCGGTTCAAAGTAGAGTACGTCCGACGTATCATAATCCGTTGAGACAGTCTCCGGATTACAGTTGTACATGATCGTTTCGATACCCATCTCTTTCAAAGCAAAAGCAGCATGGACACAGCAGTAGTCAAATTCGATCCCCTGGCCGATACGGTTCGGTCCACCGCCGAGGATCATAACTTTCTTCTTCGTCTCATCAACACGGTTAGTCACATTTGGCAGCTTTGTGATATTTGTCGTCGAGTAAAGGTATGGTGTCAAAGCTTCAAACTCGGCCGCACAGGTATCGACTTCATTGTACTCAAGATGGATACCCAGACGCTTACGTGCATTGTAGACATCGTTCTCACTCTGGTCAATATTGGAGTTTCTGTTGATATGTCTTGCGATCATCTTGTCTGAGAAACCGTCTGTCTTTGCTTTTCTAAAACGCTCGGCATCATTAAGGATATCAATATCCAGTGTCTTCTCCAACGCTACGATCTCTTCAAGCTGATAAAGGAACCACGGATCGATCTTACAGATATCAAAGATCTCTTCATGCGTCATGCCGCGACGGAAACCTTCGGCAACATATAACATACGTTCTGCATTAGGACGACGGATCTCATGCTTGATGAACTCAAGGTCACCTTCCACACAGTCAAAACCGCTATACCCTTCTTCCAGTGAACAGAGCGCTTTTTGGAATGACTCTTTAAAGGTACGGCCTATCGCCATCGCTTCACCCACAGACTTCATTCCGGTGGAGAGTGTCGAGTCAGCTTCAGGGAACTTCTCAAACGTAAAACGAGGGACTTTGGTCACGACATAGTCGATGACCGGCTCAAAAGAAGCCGGTGTCCCGGTAATATCATTGGTCAGCTCGTCCAGCGTATAACCGACAGCCAGGAGTGTAGCGATCTTTGCGATCGGATAACCCGTTGCCTTGGATGCCAAAGCAGAAGACCTTGAGACACGCGGGTTCATCTCGATAACGATCATACGCCCTGTCTTTGGATCAACAGAGAACTGTACGTTCGAACCACCGGTATCCACACCGATCTCACGCAGGATATCAAAAGAAGCATCACGCATGCGCTGATACTCTTTGTCCGTCAGTGTCAATGCCGGAGCGACCGTGATCGAATCCCCGGTATGAACTCCCATCGGATCAAAGTTCTCAATTGAACAGATGATAATACAGTTGTCCGCTTTGTCACGGATAACTTCCATCTCGTACTCTTTCCAACCCAGAAGAGACTCTTCGACAAGGATCTCAGTAATCGGACTCTCATCAAGACCGCGCTGTGCAAGTACCTTGTACTCATCGATATTATAGGCTACACCCGAGCCGCCGCCGGCCAGTGTAAATGAAGCACGGATGATGATCGGGAATCCGATCTCTTCAGCTGCTTCCAATGCTTCATCCATGTTATAGGCATATCGCGAATGAGGAAGGTCCATCCCGATCTTGATCATAGCCTCTTTGAATGCTTGTCGGTCCTCACCTTTGGTGATTGCTTCCGGTTTGGCTCCCAGGAACTCAATACCTTCAAGCATACCGTTCTCATACATCGTCATGGCAGCATTCAATGCTGTTTGTCCACCCATCGTCGGCAAGATCGCATCGACATTCTCTTTCTTGATAATCTCTGAGATGATTTCCGGTGTAATCGGTTCGACATATGTTCGATCTGCAAATTCAGGGTCAGTCATAATCGTTGCAGGGTTAGAGTTAATCAGAACGACACGATATCCAAGCTCTTTAAGCGTTTTAACCGCTTGTGTTCCTGAGTAATCAAACTCACAGGCTTGCCCAATTACGATCGGCCCCGAACCGATCAGTAAAATGGTTTTAATATCGTCTCTTTTTGGCATTTGGACCCTTTTATATGTCTTGATTATATGTATGATAAAAAATTTGTAGATTATAGCGCTTAAGCACTTAAAAATGGATGAGATAAGCATTCAAAAAAAGCTTTTTTCACAATAATAGTACTGCTCCCTTGCAGAAGGTAAATCATTGTGTTACAAAAAGATCAAAAAAGTGAGGGAGTCATATCTTTTGGATGCTGTTTTTTCTCTTTCTTTTTGTTTTTTTCAACACTTTTTTTTGTGTCTGTGAGAGCTGAGAGTTCTGCCTTTAAAGCCTTGTTCTCCTCTTTGAGATCCTTGATCTTCTTTAAAAGATCCTCCAGCTGTTCACGTGCAGAAAAGGACATCAGTACCTGTTCATAATCACTTGAAAATATCCCGGCTGGGTGACGTCAAAATATGGTTTGATCTTAGCGTTTTGAAAACCTTGTGATTTGGTGATCTCTATAACCTTACCGACCTTCAGACCGATGAAGAAAAGATTATCCAGACCGCTGGTATAAACTTCGTCGCCGACTTCTATCTTGATCCAGTTGGGAATAAACTCAACGAGCATCTCTTCGGTATTCTTGCCATGGACGATCCCGGGGGCTCTTTTCTTACCGACATATACCGCATAAGAGCATTTATAATCAGAGTTCAGCAGTGCCATAGGCTGACCATGTTGAAAGGTCACTATCCCTGCACTCACACCCTTGCTGACAAGTCCGTATACCTTCGAAGAGTTATAATCTTTCATATCCAGCCAGACACGGTTGATATCACCAAATTTTGCATAAGAGAGTGTTTTGACAAGTTGTACTTTAGGGGAGATCTCCAATGAAGACTGATGTTCTTCAAACATAAGGTTCAGCTCGCTGGCAAACTCCTGTGCAAGAACACTGTTCTCTTGATATATTTTGTTCTCTTTTTGAAGTCTTTGGATAGTAGCTTGCTGGTCAAAATGCTCATCAATCGATGTATTGATGCTTTCAACACTCTCATGATAAAACGATTTGACGCTGTTAAGTGCCCCGGTAAAAGGGTCTTGAATCCAATTGGTAAGTTTTAACACGCCAATAAGAATGGCAAAGCCTAAAAATAAAAAGCCAATCAGCTCTCTATTCATGCTCGAAGAGTTCCTGAAGCAGATCTATCTCTTCAAGTGCGCGTCCCGTTCCTTTTGCCACTGCAAGAAGTGGTTCATCTGCCACATAGACAGGGATCTTGATCAGTTCAGAAAAGAACTTGTCCAACTGGCGAATCAAGGCCCCACCACCTGTAAGGATGATCCCGTGGTTGACGATATCACCGGCCAGGTCAGGTGGCATCACTTCCAGTACATCACGCAGTGCCTCTCCAATCTCTTTCAATGGATCACGCATCGCTTCACGGGCATCTTCACTTGTCAATTCAATCGAACTTAAGAGTCCTTCAACCTGGTCACGACCGTTGATGATCATCGTCAACTCTTCATCCAACGGCATCGCTGTACCGATTGCGATCTTGATCTCTTCTGCTGAACGTTCACCGATAAGAAGGTTGTATTTGCGTTTTACATAATCGATAATGGCCTGATCAATCTTGTCCCCGGCAACACGAATAGACTTGGAAAGTACAAGACCGCCCAAAGAGACGACACCGATCTCTGTCGTCCCCCCACCGATATCAACGACCAGGTTACCTTGAGGTTCACGGATATCAATACCCGCGCCAATTGCTGCTGCCATCGGTTCTTCGATTAAGAACACCTCACGTGCCCCTGCAGAAAGTGCTGATTCACGTACAGCTTTACGTTCAACCTGAGTCAATCCGTAAGGAACACAAATAATAATACGCGGGCTGATAAGTGCTGAACGTCCGTGCGCTTTTTGGATAAACTTGCGGATCATCTTTTCGGTCATATCAAAGTCAGCGATAACGCCGTCTTTCATAGGACGGATTGCCTTGATATTACCCGGTGTCTTACCGACCATATCTTTTGCTTCACGACCCACTGCCAGTACTTTTTGCTGGCCAAAACGCTCTGTTTTTACTGCAACCACAGAAGGCTCATTGATAATAATACCCTGACCTTTGGCGATCACGAGTGTATTTGCTGTTCCAAGGTCGATTGAAAGATCACTTGAAAAAAGTCCAATAAACTTGTTAAAAATCATTTATGTTCCTGAATTATGCTATTTTTTTCTTACTTTTTTTGACGTATACAGGTTTCTCACCCTCTTGTACCATCTCTTTTGTCACGATGACCTCATACCCGGAATATTCCGGAAGTTCATACATCACATCGATCATCATCTCTTCTAGGATTGAACGAAGACCACGTGCTCCCGTTTTACGTTCAATTGCTTTTGCAGCGATCGCTTTAAGCGCATCCTCTTCAAAGTTAAGCTCAACGTCATCAATGGCAAAAAGCTTTTTATATTGACGGACCAAAGAGTTCTTAGGCTCTGTCAGAATCTTGACCATGGCCTCTTCTTCGATCTCGCTAAGTGTAGCAATAATTGGTAAACGGCCAATCAACTCGGGGATCAGACCATATTGAACCAGATCATCCGGTTCAACCATGTCAAAAGTCGGTTCCTGCTCATCTTTAGATTTCTTTTCGTGACCACAGCCCAGAACGTTCTGACCGCCTTTGCGTTTCAGGATATCTTTCATCCCGTCAAAGG
>JBFFSC010000044.1:0-11828 GCA_041572615.1 Sulfurimonadaceae bacterium | reverse complement strand
TCTCTTTTCTCAATGGCTTCAGCCAATATCGGAAGTGACTTTTTCATCTTGCTCACAAAGGTCTGAAGAAGGAGTGTGATCTCCTCATCGTCAAGCATCAGCTCCTCTTTAAGCGCCTGCATGTCAACACGTGAAGCATTGAACTTCTCATGAGAAACCGGTTTATTCACCGCCTTCGCCTCTTCGAGATACTGATCAAGTACGGCTTCAAACTCACGTATGACAATTGGTTTTCCCAAGAATGCGTCACAACCAAATGACAAAGCCCTCTCCTTCGCCCCCTCGATGACATTGGCACTTAATCCGATGATAGGCGTGTGCTTTTTATGCTGAACCCTCTCATATTCAAGGATCTCATGGGTGGCTTCCAAACCGTCTTTTCGCGGCATCTGCTCATCCATAAAGACAAGGTCAAAAGAAGCTACCTTGAAGGTCTGGACTGCTTCGAGACCATCTGATGCTATGTAGTAACTCAACCCATAACGTTCCAGAATAATCTTGATAAGTTCCTGATTGGCAATATTGTCTTCAGCGACCAGGACATGCCCGTTAAAACGGCGCTGTTTCTTTTGCTGAACAAAACTTTCGTCATCATTTGGCGTAAGCTCCAAAGCCTCCAAAAAGACATGATACATCTTCTCGCAATAGATAGGATAGACCAGAGGCGTGATATTCGCAATATTTTCATACTTATCATCAGGACTGCTGAGCAAAGCGATGCTCGCTACATCAAGCAACTTCAACTCCTCTCGCATCTCTGGCGTCATGTTCTCATCGATAAAGAGAAGAATATCATACTCATCCTCGTCAAAATTCCTGATACAAAACGTGTTCAGTCCAAAACTGTCGAAATAACGGCGGAGGTATTTAAACCTCTCCTCCTGCTCCACACTCTCGCAGAGAATCGCAATACGAAGCCTCTGAAAAGGTACAGGATCAAAAGGGAACTCGGCTACTGTATCCGGTTTATTGACAGGCAGTGTGAAGGTAAAACAGCTTCCCGTCAAATCACTGTTCTCATAGCTGATGGCCCCGCCCATATGCTCGACAAGCTGCTTGGATATCGACAGACCCAGACCGGTTCCTCCTTGGGTATGTTTTGCCTGTTCAAAGGCGTCAAAGATTTTCTCCTGTTCCGATTCGTCTATTCCCTTACCGCTGTCTCGCACTACAATGCTCAAATTACTGCCATTGTACTCGACAACCACTTCAACCTCTCCTCCTTCAGGAGTGAACTTGATGGCATTGGACATCAGGTTCGAAAAGACCTGTTTGATGCGCAGAGGATCCGCGATAAGCTCATAGGGTATCTTCGGATCGATAAAAGAGCGGATCAGGATGTTCTTGGCATAGGCACTCTGTGAAAAAAGCTCCAGTACATGGGAAAACTCTTCATGCGGGTTAAAGACCTTTTTCTCCACACTGAAGACGCCGCTGCGCAGTTTTGAAAAATCCAGGATGTCATTGATAATACCCAGAAGGTTCTTCCCGCTGTTGTTGATGATACTGAGATAATGACTGTGACGGGGGTTGTGATCCTCTTCAAGCAGGATGGAGACAAACCCCAAAATCGCATTCAGCGGCGTCCTGATCTCGTGGCTCATGGAAGAGAGAAAAGACTCTTTGGCCTGTCCCGCTTCAAGCGCTTCCTGGCGGGCATTGATCAGTTTCGTCACTTCATAGCCGATAGCAATGAACTCAGTGACCCCTTTGACAGGGTCGATGATAGGTACGATGGTGATATCGAGATAATAGGATGAACCCTCTTTTTTCCGGTTTTTGATCGTACCCTTGAACATCTCCCTTGCATGCAGTGTCTGCCACATCTGCTCAAAAAAGCTCTCAGGGACATCGGGATGGCGCACAATGCTGTGGGGCTGTCCAAGCAGTTCATCCACGCTGTAACCGCAGATCTGGCAGAAGTTCTCATTCGCATAGATGATTTTTCCATCGATATCCGTTTTTGAGACAATGGCACTCTCATCGAGTGCTTTTTTATATTCGTTTAAAAGCTCGACGTTTTTGGCAATCTCCTGCTCTTTTTGATAGATGGTATCTGTGTAGAGTTTCAGCACACCGGAGAAGTTCTCGTCAAAGACATAGGAGATATCATCAAAGAAAGACTTGGAATTGACCTGGGCATCATAGGAAAAATCGATCATCGACTTGCGAAAATGGCTGCATATGGTAAAGAGTTCGTTGGCAGAGATATCCCTGTCTTTCAAGTAAGCCAGAAACTGGCTCATCACAGGGCAGTCTCCCAGCTTTTTTTCTCCTTTGATGACTGCCATAAAGTAATCAAAGACCCCGGAACCATAATAGTCTTTAAATAGAGAAGTATCGATATTATGAAATGTCAGTATCTCTTTGGGTTCACTGTATGCAATCCACTGGTTTAAGATCAGATCTTTGTTCTGTTCCAGTTCATCGATAATTATTTTAACACTCTCTAGACTGTTGCCGTTCATCACTACTCTTCATTGATTTGTTTTACTATAGCAAATTGTTTTTGCACTCATCCTTAATATATTTTCTTCTTTTAACGAAGAGTTGGATACAATGCCCCATTTTGATTTTCAGGCCAACAATTGTTAACAAGATTAATTTTTTTATCATTGCTGTTTTCACTCACCTCTTTGCTTGAAGCACGAAGTGAGCTGGAGTATGATCTATCCTATTTTGAAGACAAGACAAACAAGCTTACGCTCAATGAAATCCGCAATGCCTCTTTTATCCCACAACATAAAGGCGTACAGAGCTTTGGTATCGTAAACACGGCCTATTGGTTCAAGCTCGATATCAGACCCAGGCAGGAACAACTTTCACAGAACTGGTGGGTCAAGATCGACTACCCGCCGCTTGATTTTATTGACTACTATCTCTTGAATTCAAAAGATGAACTTCTAAAACGCATCCACTCAGGCGAACTTCGCCCCTTTGAAGCAAGAGAGGTCTCTGATCCGAGCTTTATCCACCAGCTACCTTTTTCAGGGGCCCAAAACCATACCCTTTACATAAGAGTACAGACTGAAGGAGCCCTGCAGGTCCCCCTCTCTCTCGTCAATACCCACACGCTTTTACAAGAGCAGTACCTTCCTGTCATCATATCGGGTATCTATTATGGACTCTTTTGTATCATCGTGCTTTACAGTAGTGTAATACTCTTATACACCCGGGACAGGAACTACCTTTACTATCTTGTGTTCGTCACTACCTTTGCATTCTGGCAGCTATCCCTTGATGGTGTGGGTGTCGCATACATTTGGGGAAGATATCCATGGATAGTAGAACACGCTTCTGCTCTAGCCACATCCATGTTGACCTTTAGCGCAATCCTTTTTGCTCGCAACTTCTTGAATACCTCTATCTATATACCGAAGATGGATATATTTCTTAAATATCTGATGTATTTCTGTGTGCTCCTGACATTATCTGCCACCATTGCACCCTATCATTATGTGATCCAGATCGACGGCCTTCTCTCTATCTTTGCCCCTATTGCTCTGTTTATAACCGGGATTCTGGTCTTTAAAAAAGGCTATCGTCCTGCACGCTTTTATATCCTTGGATGGTTTGCATTCCTGATCGGATGTATCCTCTTCTCCTTGAACAAGTTTAATATTATCGGGGGTTTTCATCTTATGAACCATGCCCAGCAGATAGGTTCAGCCATCGAGATGATCATGCTCTCGTGGGCACTCGGCGATAGGGTAAAGTCCATTCAGGACAGATATCTTCAAAAAGCAAATAATTTAAATGCAATCTTGAAACGGCGCTTGAAAAAAGGCCTGGAAGTGGAGCGTCAAAAAGACAAGATTTTGATCCAGCAGTCACGCCTTGCTGCACTGGGCGAGATGATCGAACAGATCGCCCACCAATGGCGTCAACCCCTAAACACACTTGCCCTGATCAATCAAAACCTCTATTTCAAATTCAGACTCCAGGAGTTCACACCGGAGACCTTTAATGAAGCCCATGAGAAAATCGATGAAAGCCTGCAATACATGTCACAGACCATTGATGACTTCAGAAATTTCTACACCAACACCTCAGAGGCCGAGACCTATGATTTAAAAGAGGTCGTCGAATCCGCCCTCTCCCTCTCCGAGTCAATTTTAAACTATGCGAAGATCAAGGTCACTGTTGACAGTGGCGAAAGCACCTATGTGCATAACATCAAAAATGAGTGTGTACAGGTCTGTATGAATATCCTTAAGAATGCACATGACGCCCTTATAGAAAACCGTACAGAAGATCGCCACATCCATATTAAGCTCTATACACAAGAAGAGCATGTCTATTTAAGTATTGAAGACAATGCGGGAGGCATACACCAGGAGATCATCGACAAAATCTTTGAACCATACTTTACGACTAAAAAAGGGATAAATGGAACGGGAATAGGTCTGTATATGTCAAAGTCAATTCTTCAAGACCATCTGAATGGTACTATCACTGTCAATAATACGACAAAAGGGGCACGGTTTATCATTACATTGCCGCAGGTAGAAAAGCATTATAAAGAGAAAGAGTCTTAATCAAGTCGGATCGGCATCAAGGTCCATCCTTGTGCAATCGACAATAGAATCTGTTTATAGAGAGAAGTTTAATTGAAAGAGCGTTTTGAAGTTTTCTGTTGACATCTTGAGCAGTTTACCCTGTTCGAGTTCAACAATAGCATCATTACCGCAGATATCTAGCAATCTGGCCTTTGAACCGTCTGTCTTTTGGACATAGCGCTGATTTAATATCAGTTTTACACCTGTTTCAAACATCGTTTTCCTTTATATGTATTTACATTGTTCTGACAATGTATAAAAATTATACCGATGCTTGATTACAGGAAGGACACAGGAATTGCCTTATTTTACTAAAGAAAGTTTACTGCACAACCGCTGTGGCTACTTTTCGTAATCTACGACCTTCGCCATCTCTGTCACCTCTTTGATGAAATCAACCACTTCAAGGTGTGCCGGGTGAGTTGCATAGGCTGAAAGTCCCTCTTTGTCATCAAATGTTGATGTCAGAACCAGGTCAAAAGAGCGTTCGCTCTGCATAAAATCCAGACCGACTTCCATACTCAAAAGTGAGGGCACCTTTCCGACAAGGCCATCCAACATTGTTTTGGCCTGCTGAAGGTTTGCCTGCTTGCTTTCTTCTTTAAATGCGAACATGACGATATGTACGATCATATTTTTCCTTATTTTTTGCGCATCATAACATGTTCTGCATGCTATTATTACTCATAAATGTGATAACTTTGAAGATAATTTTAGTTATAATATACTTTAATTATAAATATAAGCAAGGAGATACCATATGAAATTATTCATACCACTCCTTTTAAGCTGTACCGTTCTTTTTGCCCAGACCCTTACGCTTGAGCAGGCATTGGAACTGATCAAAAGACAAAACCTTGAGATCAAAACAGCACAATACGACATCCAGAGTGCCTCACTTTCCATTGATATGGCCGAAGCACAGGATTACGGTCAACTCAATTTTATACAGAACGTCTCCCGTTCCAATGATGCAGGAAATGTCTTTGGTTTTAAACTGGCATCAAGAGAAGCGAGTTTTGGTGATTTTGGTTTTGCTGATTTTAGTTTGACCAACCCAAATATATTAAATGTCCAGCCTCGTGACTTAAACTATCCCGCTTCAAGAAACTTCTTTCAAAGCAAGCTGCTCTATGAACTTCCGGTCTATACAGGAAACAAGCTTACTGCCTATCAAAACATGGCCAAAGAGATGAAAAACATCTCACTTTTGGAAAAAGAGGCGCAACTGAGTACCAAAATATATGAAACACGAAAAAGCTTTTTTGATATGGCCCTTCTGGAAGGCTCCCTGAAGAACTTGAATATTATCCTTGATAACATCACCCGACTTGAGGCGACGACAAAAGAGATGATCACCGAAGGATATGCCAAAAAAGTAGACCTTTTGGAAGTCCAGTCCAAAAAAGCCAACGTGAAAAGTATCATCACCGAACTGAAATCCAATCAGGAACTGCTCTATCACTACCTCTCATTTTTATTGAACCAGGATGTCACGTCAATAGAGACACCGAAATACGAGCTTGAAATGCCTCGTATCACTGCAGAGGAGATTCTTAATAAGAGTATCGATATCAAAAAGGCAATGACAGCCTTGCGTATACATGACAATATGCTTATCGCTGAAAAATCACGTCATCTTCCAATGATCGGTGCCATGGCTGAGATTCAAACAGCTGATGACACCTTTTTAGGTGATGCAAATGATCATAAATCCTATACTCTGGGCATGCAATTGAAATGGAACATCTTCAACGGCGGAAGCGACAGCGCTGCAATAGAAAAAGCACAGGTACAAAGACTGAAGATGCAGACACAGACCGAACTGGCAAGACAGGGAATTGCGCTTAAGGTCAAAGAGATACAGACAAAGATAAAGACCACTACCAGCAAGATCAAAAACCTGCATGTCGAATTAAGACTTGCCCATGAGATATATAACAATTACGAAGGGCGCTACAAAGAACAGCTCGCTTCCATGAGTGACGTCATCATCAAACAAAGCAGCTGGCTTGAAAAAGTCCTGGAACTATTAGAAGCAGAAAACTCAAGAAACACGCAGATATTCGCACTTGAGCGTTTGGCGCTTATCCAAGGAGATACACTATGATTAGATTAATGATAACAATACTGGCCTTCTCAGGTCTGCTATTGGCCGAAAGCCTGATACTCTCCGGAACACTGATCTCTGATAACGAGAAGATGATTACAAGCCGTTTTATGGGATTTGTGACGGAGGTCCATATCTCAGAAGGCGAGCAGGTAAAAAAAGGGCAGCTGCTTTACAGCATAGACTCCAGAGAGATCGACTCTGCTGCACGTCAGGCTGAACTCTCTTTACAGATGTATCAAAACCAATATGCCAACGTCAAACTGAACCTTGAACGCCATAAACGGCTTTTGAAAAAAGACATGGTCTCAAAATACGAGGTTGAAAACATCGAACTGGCAGCGAAAAACCTTGACGATATGATTGCCATTGCACAGGCACGATTGAACGAAGTAAAAAACCAGTATAAATATCTTCGTATTACGGCACCCAATGACGGTGTCATCATTGCCAAAAACATCAAAGTCGGCGAGATGGCTATGCCGGGCATGCCGGCGATAATCCTCTCTGACCTCAACCAGCTCAAAGTCGCTGTCGAGATTGCAGAGAGCGAACTTAAACGCGTGCAGTATGACAAGAAAGTAAGGGTTAACATACCTTCGATGAGTCTTGAACTTGAAGGAAAGGTCAATGCCATCATCCCTTCATCCAATGCGATGACACACACTTTCAAGGTAAAAATCTCTATCGATGCAGGCAAACATCATCTCTATCCTGGGATGTACGCTACGGTGGAAGTGGATTAGACCATGCAGACCTATCTACCTAAAGATGTCGCCGGGAAGCTATCCAAACTCTTTATCAGAAACCCTCTGACCCCTCTTTTAGGGGCATTTATATTGATCCTGGGCTACCTTGCTCTGGCCATGATGCCGCGCGAAGAAAACCCGCAGATGGTTGTGAGCGGTTCAACGGTTATCATTGCTCTCCCGGGTGCCACAGCCAAAGAAGTTGAAAAGATCATCGTCAAACCAGCTGAGCGAAAGCTCAAAGAGATCAAGGGCATTGAGAACATTCACGGTATGGCTATGGACAACTTTGCCGTCGTCAATGCCGCTTTCTATATCGGAGAGGAGAAAGAGGACTCCAATCTCAAGGTCTATGACAAGGTGATGCAAAACATGGACATCCTGCCTAAAGGAGCCATGCAGCCTATTATCAAGCCTCTCGACATCGATATTGACATCCCTATCGTCTCGGTCGCCTTTTACAGCAATGACAAGACCATGCAGCCATCCGAACTCTATGACAAGGTCAAGTTCATACAACACCATATCAACGGGCTTGATAATGTTGCCGTGACCAATATTAAAGGCGGGCACAAGCACCAATACAATATCCTTGTCGATCTCTACAAGCTCTCAGGATATAATCTCTCTATGGGACAGATCGTCCAGGCAGTACAGGCACTCTCATACAATGTACCCGAAATCAAGAACCGCACAAAGACCAATGAGATCGTCATGTTTGGTGTCAAAAACGCCATCGACAGTGCCGATGATATCGGAAATATCATCGTAGCCTCCCACATGGGTTCACCGATCTATCTCAAACAGATAGCGACGGTGACAAAAGGTCATAATATCCAGGACTTCAAGTCTGCGATGATATCCTCCAAAGATGAACAGGGACGCTTCTCACCTCTTCATGAACAGGTCACCCTGACGGTGTCCAAACTTCAAGGTACCAATGCCGTTGTCATCGCCGATGCCGTCAAAAAAGAGCTTGCAAAATATAAGACACAGATGAAAGAGGCTGGGATATCCTACGTCATCACCCGCAATGACGGAGAGCGTGCCAACGAAGCTGTCAACGAGCTGGTATTTCATCTCATCCTTTCCATTATCATCATCGCCATCTTGCTGATCTTTGTACTGGGCTGGAGGGAGTCTCTGATCGTCACCTTCTCCGTGCCTGCCATCCTGGCTATCACCCTTTTCGTCGCCTATATCAGCGGACAGACGATCAACCGTATCACCCTTTTTGCTTTTCTACTAAGTCTGGGACTCCTGGTGGATGCCGCTATCATCGTAATCGAAAACATCCATCGCCATTTTCATTCCCATGATGCCGAAGATATGGAACCCGATGAGCTGATGACAATGGCCACGGATGAGATCGGACCACCGACAAACATAGCAACCTTTGCCATTATCCTGACCATGGTTCCTATGGCCTTTGTCGGGCAGATGATGGGACAGTTCATGAAACCCATCCCTGCCAACGTCCCCGTTGCATTAATCGCATCCCTGTTTGTCGCATATATTTTCACCCCCTATCTCGCAACACGCCTGCTGAAAAAACCGGGCCATAAAAAGGAGACGAAGTGATATTTAAGAAGTTCGAGAATATTATCCTTAACATCCTCTCCCACCATAGTAAAAAACGTATGGTGCTGCTGGGAACATTATTAAGCTTTATCCTTTCGGTGTTGATGATACCGAGTGAGCTTGTTTTGGCGAAGATGCTTCCGGGGAAAAACAATGACACTTTCAATATCTATATCGACCTTCCCAACGGTTCATCTATCCATCAGACACAGGAAGTCTCACGCTGTGTCGTCGATTTTATTCAAAAAGAGGAAGAGGTGCTGGACACCGAGGTCTTTTTGGGGATGGGAAGCCCGCTTGACTTTGCCGGTCTTATCAAAGGATCGCACTTTAAAAACAGTGAACACCTCAGCGAGATCGTCGTCAACCTGACAAAGAAGCACCATAGAAGTGAACCCTCTTACCTGATGGTCCAGCGTATGCGTCCGCAGATCATCAAAAGCTGTGAGAACCTTTATCCAAACACCTCGATCAAGTTCGTGGAACCGCCTGCCGGACCTCCCGTGCTCTCAGCGATTGTAGCCGAGATCTATGGCGATAATGCCGAGGGAATCCGCCGCTTGGCGACCAAGGTTGAGAATGTCTTCAAAAACACCCCGGGACTCGTTGATATCGATGTCATGCAAGACGAGATCTATGAAAGGTTCGAAATTCGTGTTAACAGCATCAAGATCGCCCGTTCTGGTCTCAGTGTCAAGCAGGTCAACGACATCCTTTATCTTGCCTTTGACGGGATGGAAATCTCTGTCAAGAACTCGGACATCTATGACGACCAAATCCCGATATTCCTGACTCTATCATCCCAGACCAAACACTTCAGTTCGAAGAATAAAGTGGCCATCGAAAGTAAACTCGCCAGTCTAAAACTGATGAACTCTATGGGGATGATGGTTCCTGTGACAGAAGTCGTTAAGCTTGTGGCCCTCAAGTCCAATCCGATGATCATGACAAAGAACCTTCATCAGATGACCAATGTCGTGGCCGAAACTGACATGCTTTCACAGGTCTATCCTCTGATGGATGCGCGCAATAGCATCCTGGAAAGCTTTTCGGATACGTATGAGATCAAAAAGATCGGTCTTTTCAACCTTGAGTTAAAAGAGAAAAAGACAGGAAAGATCTACAAGCTCATCTGGGACGGGGAGATGGAGGTCACCTTGGATACCTTTGTAGACCTGGGCGGAGCCTTCATCGCTGCCCTGGCCCTGATCTTTTTATTGATGGTCGTTTACTACAAAAGTTTCAAACTCAGCGGTATCGTCCTGCTGGGAAGTTTTCTCTCGATCATCGGTGTGATCGTCGGTCACTTTATCATGGACCTCTTCACCCATGAGACTTTCTTTTTGACGGCAACATCACTGGTGGGTTTTATTGCTCTCATAGGGATCTCATCACGCAACTCACTTCTATTGCTGGACTTTACAAAGTCACTAATATTTGAAAAAGGGATGAAACAGAAAGAGGCTATTGCCTATGCGGCAGCAACACGTGCAAAACCGATCTTTCTCACAGCGACAGCGATTATTCTTGCTTCTACCCTGTTAGCATCGGATGCTGTCTTTGGGGGACTTGGCGTCTCTCTGATCTTCGGGACAATTGCTGCCGTCATCGCATCCTTGATCGTTGTTCCTGTTCTAATGGACAATACCGATCTGACAAAAGAGTTTACACACTAAGACAGAGGAATATACTACTTAAACAGGGAGTTAAACAAGGTTTTAATAAAAAAACAATAAGATAGTCCACAATTATGATTATTATATCTTATAATAATTTTATGACATTATTTTGTGAAAGATTGCAGTGAACAATAAACTTTTTTTACTTCTGCTGTTGATATTGACATCACTGTCTGCAACACCATTGCCATCAGCGGTTGACATCAATCAGTCACAGCAATACATTGGAAAGTCTATGCTGCTGTATGAAGATAGAAATGCCAATATGAGCTTTTCAGACATTGCAAAACTCCCAGCGGATGCTTTTTCCCCTCTGCACACAGATATTTTCAGCACAATGTTCACCTCTTCTTCCTACTGGTTTAAATTTACTGTAGACAACACCACCAATACCCCACTATCGCGTCTTTTTGTCTTTGAACCCCCATGGCTCGACTACATCCAGGTCCATATTCTCGCTCAAGGTTCCCTCTCATCATCCTATGAGGTCGGTAATAGTTTCGCATACGCGAACCGGAGCATAGACCATCATCTCATCAACTTTGAACACACTTTCCAACCAGGTACTTCCAGTGTCTACATAAAGGTCAAGACACGCGACCCATTTATTTTCTCTCTTTCCTTGATGAAAGAGAACAAATTTCTTATACAGCAACAGGATAAATCCCTCTATGCAGGGCTGATATACGGTGTTTTATTGGCGATGATATTCTACAACCTCTTCTTGTTCCTGGGTATCAGAGAGCCTTATTACGCCTATTATGTTATTTTTGTCACGGCCTTTCTTATTATGAACACTTCATATAACGGCTACACCTTCAAACCTTTTTGTTCACAGCTTCCCGAGCTTCAAAACTGGCTGCAGGCAAGCTCTATCTTTTTTTATTCACTCACTGCACTGCTCTTCGCTAAATCGTTTTTAAACCTTAAAAAGACGCATCAACGGTTGAACACATCAATCTTTTATATGATCACCTTTCTGCTTGTTATTGCTACACTTTCTGCAGTAGTCGGTGGATACCACTATCATGTCATGTTTTCTATCATCATGAGTGTCATTGTCAGTCTGTATATATTCTTTATTGCCATCTTTTCCTGGAGACATGGCAACCGTTCCGCCCGTTTTTTCATTCTGGGCTTTTTTAGCAGC
>JBFFSC010000043.1:0-11833 GCA_041572615.1 Sulfurimonadaceae bacterium | reverse complement strand
ATCAACAGCTTTGTTGCTTAAGTTGAGTGCCCATTCATATTCATCAAGATCCAATACCGCATCCGCTTTATATGCATAGACTTCTGAATCATCATTGTTCAGCTTTAGGATCTCATCATATATCTCTATTTTTGACTGAGGATTTGTCTCTAAGTGAGCCCGCATCCAAAGCGAATGAACAAACTGTGTCTTATAAATACTGTTTTGATTGCTTAAGATTTTTTCAGACTGTTCAGTCATACGCTTGTTAAGCATCTCGCGATCGTCATTATATTTTTTAGTGATTGCCTCAACACGCTGTTCGATCAACTCTTCCGTCTTGTGTCGAATATCACGCAGTGAGTTCCAGCCCGCAAAAAACAGGATGGATGTTGCTGCTGCAATCAGATAAAAGATATTACCTATGGTATCGGTGATATAGCGTACAGCCCTATCCGTCTGTTCGACTTTTGAATTGGCAATACGCTGTTCCATATCTATTCTCGTCTGCTGATTATCCAATCGTATTGCTTTTAGTTCATCCAAAATATAACGCTCGACTAAAGGGCGTTCAAGCATATTCTCTTGGTTCGGCTTTTCATCTGCTTGAATTGTCGTTGAGATAAATGCCAGTAGCAATGTGAAAATATACAGATACTTTATCAGCGTCTTCATTGTATGCCTGAAGCTTTTTGTTTTCACTTTTCACTCTTTTTTATCGAGATATCTTTCCCTGGTTTTTATTTATCCACATGAAGGAACATTTCCTGAGTCATTCGCATATTGGTATAGAAAATCTTTTAAATGCGGAGCAGAGCGTTTAAACTTTTTACTTTTCGTATATTTTTCACCTTTGGTACCGGCATGCCATTTCTTAAAGAGTGCCGCTTCATTCTCAAATGCAGCTGACCATTCATCCTGACTCTTCATAGAAGACCCTTTTGTTCCATTTCCATGGCACTTCTTACATTGTTTTAAATACGCTTTTTGACCTTTTTTAATATCTGCACTCATTGTTGAAGCACAGAGCAAAGCTGAAATTACAGTAATTGTAATTTTTTTTGTCATTTTAATTTCCTTTGTTTTTTCACATACAATGATATATGAAACAAATAAATATAATATTAATATCTTATTTTATGTATATTTTTTACATAAAATACGTAAAAAATGTACATAAATATTGAAAATCAAATATATTTTTTTACAAACTTACTGTAATCTTTATGGTGAAAAGAATATGACTTTAATAAAAACTGTTGTAAAATTCTGAAGAAAAAAGGATGACAAATGGGTTTATTGAACAATGAAAAAGACATTCTGCCTTTGAGCAGTATTGCAGAACTGTTAAGTGCAAAACCCCGTACTTTAAAAATGTATGAAGAGAAAGGTCTACTGCCTCAGAAGCATGCCGAAGGTTCAAAGAAACTTTATTCTATCACAGATGTCAAAATGATCACTTTTGTACATTACTTGGCTAGCCATAAAAAAATCAACGCCAACGGCATCAAATATGTTCTAGAGATGCTGCATAATAACATGGATGAAAAAAATAAAAATAAATTCCTTGATATTGTTGAAACCACAATGGAGTCACTCTCCAGTAAAGAGATCTCTGATGTAGAAGAGATCTGAGTAGCTTATACTGTATAATTTCACAAAACAAAAAAAGAGGTCAAACATATGAAACAGCTTATATATGTCAGTAGACCTGTGAATGAAGTTGCCCCCCAAACAGTCCGTGATATTTTAACCACCTCATACGAGATGAACCCTGAAAACGGCATAAGCGGAATGTTGGTATGTGACGGAGAATACTTTTTACAGTGCATTGAAGGGGACGAAGAGGCTGTTGATCAACTCTTTTTAAATATATGCAAAGACGATAGACACTTTGACATAAAGCTGATTGGTGAGATCGATATCGATCAAAAAGATTTTGAAGAATGGGATATGGGCTATGTCAACGATAGAAAAGATATTATTGACACGATTGACGAATTGACCTCAAAAAATGATTTCATGCCTTATCAATTTACTTTTCAGGAAGCCAAATCAATTTTACTAAGACTTTCATCTCTTCTATAATATTGATGCTTTATTAAGTTTTGGCAACTGATATCAATATCTATAATCTGTAAGCAACCGCATATAGTTTGCCCTCTCATAAGCACTTGGATTTGATGTATGATGCAAAGAGATGCTCCCTTTCATCTGTTCGATTGATACATACTCTTTTTCTTCCATCCATTGTATCAGGTCGTCCAACACGGTTTGGATATGCCCTGCACCATGTTTCAAGATGGCACTGACCATCTGAACCGCATCTGCTCCGCTCATCATCGCTTTGAGTATGTCTTCATGGGTGCCCACTCCCGTTGATGCACATAAAGAAGCATTGAGTTTGTTATATAAAATCGCACTCCAACGAAGGGTCTCGCTTAAATCCTTGGAATTCGTCGGATTAATCGTATGCAAGGCGTTCAGGTTTTCAAGATCAATATCGACATGCACAGGACGATCAAACAGAACCAACCCGTTTGCACCGACATCAACCAACTGTTTTGCCATTTGTGCAGGGGCTGAAAAGAACGCATTCATCTTGACGCCAACAGGAACAGAGACCTGCTCTTTAACGGCCTGAAGTGCATCAATATAAAGCTTCTCCACATCCCTTGCATCCGTATTAATATCAGTCGGTATATACGTAATATTAAGCTCTAATGCATCCACACCGGCATCTTCCAGTTTTTTCGCATAGTTTTCCCAGCCGCCTTTTGAAACACCATTGAGTGATGCGATTACGGGTATCGAGATGTTCTCTTTTAACCTTGTGATCTCGTCAAGATAATGATCTGACTCAAGGTTGCTCAATGTCACCTCAGGAAAATACCCCAGGGCTTCTGCATAATCTTCACTCCCCTTGAAAAGAAAATGGTCAATCTCATGCATTTCATGATTGATCTGCTCTTCAAAAATGGAGTGTAATACGACAGCTGCAGCTCCGTTTTCTTCGAGTGATTTAATGGACTCAAAAGAAGCTGTTAGGGGAGAAGCCCCGACAATGATTGGGTTTTTAAGTTTTAATCCCATATAACTAGTTGTCAAGTCCATACTTTACTCCTCTTGTGTAGATGAGATCTGTGCCAGATTCAGATAACGCTTATACATATCCTGTGCATGCTCTCTTGCCGTCTGAAGATACTCTTTTGCATTGTTCTCATTGAGCTTTTCGACCATCTTGAAGCGGGTTTCCTGGTACATAAAGTTCTTCACATCTATTTTAGGGCCCTTATAGTCAAGCTGCATAGGGTTTCCCCCTTCTTTTACCAGGCTCGGATCATACCTAAAGGTCGGCCAAAGACCGGAATCTACTGCCAGCTTTTGATGTGCCATACCATACTTCAGGTCATACCCATGCGCGACACAATGGGCATAGGCTATTATAATAGACGGCCCGTCATACCGTTCAGCCTCGACAAACGCCTTGACCGTCTGTTCATCACTTGCACCCATCGCAACACGAGCGACATAGACATTGCCATAATTCATCGCCATCATCGCCAGGTCTTTTGGGATCTGCGCTTTTCCGGCTGCAGCAAACTTCGCCACGGCTCCTGTAAGCGTAGCCTTGGATTGCTGCCCGCCAGTATTGGAGTAGACCTGTGTGTCAAGCACCAGAATATTTACATTTTTTCCGCTCGCCAGCACATGATCGAGTCCACCATAGCCGATGTCGTAAGCCCAGCCATCACCACCGATCATCCAGACAGACTTCTTCACCAGATAGTCACAAAGACTCAATAGTCTTTGAGTATCATCTCCTTTCATGTCCTGCAGCACTTTTTTCAGCTTCTTCACCCTTTCTCTTTGAGAAAATATCTCCGGTTCATCGGTTTGGGATGCATTTAAAATATCTTCGCACAACGCCGATCCAACTTCCTCTTTCATTTCCGAAAGCAGACCCCTGGCATGGGCAGTATGATTGTCTATGGCCAGTCTAAATCCCAGACCGAACTCTGCATTGTCTTCAAAGAGCGAGTTTGACCAAGCAGGTCCTCTGCCTTCATCATTTTTTCTCCACGGTGTTGTCGGAAGGTTTCCGCCATAGATGGAAGAACAGCCGGTCGCATTCGCAATGACCATCCGGTCTCCGAAAAGTTGCGATGCAAGTTTTATATAGGGCGTCTCGCCACATCCGGGGCATGCACCCGAAAATTCAAAAAGCGGTTCAAGGAACTGTGTCTCTTTCGCTTTCTCATGATTTAGTTTTGCTCTGTCATAATGCGGAAGCTTGGTGAAATAATCCCAGTTGATCACCCCATCATCGTGCACTTGCTCCTGCGGTGTCATATTGATCGCTTTTAAGTTGGTCTGCGACTTGTTCTTTGCCGGACACACTTCTACACAAAGCGAACAACCCGTACAGTCTTCAACAGCGACTTGAATAGTAAACTGCTCATTGGGCTCAAAGGTCTTACCTTTTGCTTTGACATAGGAGAAAATATCAGAGGCACTCTCCAAAAGCTCTTCTTCCACGACCTTGGAGCGGATAGCGGCATGAGGACAGACGATAACACATTTATTACACTGAATACAGGTGTTGGAATCCCAAACCGGGACTTCCAAAGCAATATTTCGTTTTTGATATTGTGTCGTACCGCTTGGCCATGTGCCATCAGCGGGCATGGCGGAGACGGGGAGGCTGTCTCCTTCGCCAGAGATGATCCTGGCGGTGATCTCTTTGACAAAGTCATCAAAATCTCCTTTGACGACTGGCCGCATAGATCCTGTGCCCTGCGCAGACGTTGGGACATCTACCTCATAAAGGTTTGCCAGTGCATTATCTACCGCAAGATTATTCATCTCTACGATTTTTCTACCCTTTTTGCCATAAGTCTTTTCAATACTGTTTTTGATCTTGGCAATGGCTTCTTCTTTTTCGAGAACACCTGAAATAGCGAAGAAACAGGTTTGCATTACCGTATTGATACGACGGCCCATACCGCTCTTCTTAGCGACTTTGGCTGCATCGATTACAAAGAACCTCAACTCTTTCTCAATGATCTCTTCTTGAACCTTTCGTGGAAGTTTTGAAAAGACAATATCTTTGGAAAAAGGAGAGTTCAGCAGGAAAACGGCGCCTCTGTCCGCATGTTTTAGGATGTCAAGTTTTTCAAGAAAGACACTCTGGTGACAGGCGACAAAGTTCGCTTTTTCTATCAGATAGGTGGAACGGATATAATCTGGGCCGAAACGGAGATGCGAGGTTGTCATGGAACCGGATTTGTTGGAGTCATAGACAAAGTAGCCCTGGACATAGTGATCTGTTGTCTCCCCGATGATCTTAATTGAATTCTTGTTCGCGCCTACCGTCCCGTCGCTTCCGAGTCCGAAGAACATCGCTCTTAGTGTCTTTTCATTGGCAGTTGAAAAAGTCTTGTCCCACGCTAAAGAGCTATGACTTACATCATCATCAATACCTATCGTAAAATGGTTTTTAGGTCTCTCTTTCAAGAGCTCATCGAACACCGCCTTTATCATCGATGGGGTAAACTCTTTGGATGAAAGTCCATAACGACCGCCAATGATGCGTGGCATGGCAAAACCTAAAGTCTGATCAGCGTTAGATTCATTTAATGTGTTCACGACATCAAGATAGAGTGGCTCACCCGAAGCTCCGATCTCCTTTGTTCTGTCAAGCACAGCGATATGTTTCGTGGTTTTTGGCAAGGCATTGATAAAGTGCTTCACTGAAAACGGTCGGTATAG
Source organism: Sulfurimonadaceae bacterium (assembly GCA_041572615.1). GTDB lineage: Bacteria > Campylobacterota > Campylobacteria > Campylobacterales > Sulfurimonadaceae. Next base: position 6,082 of record JBFFSC010000043.1, on the reverse strand, counting down.
CCTTACTTTGACGACACCGACTTTCTCCCCTCTCTCATTCAGGTACTCAACGGTCTCATGGACACTCTCTGCACCCGAACCCATGAGTATGATGATGCGCTCTGCATCGGAAGCACCTATATAATCAAACAGTTTGTAGGCACGTCCCGTCAATGATGCAAACTTGTCCATTGTGTTTTGAAGAATATCCGGAAGCGCGTCATAAAAGGTATTGACACTCTCCCTGCCTTGAAAATAGACGTCAGGGTTCTGGGAGGTCCCACGGACAACAGGATGTTCAGGTGAAAGTCCACGTGCACGATGGGCCTGAACAAGCTTCTCGTCTATCATTGCTTTGAGGACTTCTTCATCAAGCAGTTCGATCTTGCTCACTTCATGAGATGTCCTGAAGCCGTCAAAGAAATGTACAAACGGAACGCGTGAAGCCAAAGATGCTGCTTGCGCAATCAATGCCGTGTCATGTGCTTCCTGAACTGAATTTGACGCAAGCAGTGCAAATCCCGTTTGACGAACCGACATAACATCGCTATGATCACCAAAAATGGAGAGTGCTTGAGCCGCGATAGACCTGGCTGCGACATGAAAGACACTCGGTGTCAACTCACCTGCAATCTTGTACATATTGGGGATCATCAAAAGAAGCCCCTGTGAAGCGGTAAACGTAGTCGTTACAGCCCCACTCTGCAAAGCGCCGTGCACTGCACCGCTGGCCCCTCCTTCACTCTGCATCTCCGTGACATCAGGCACCCTGCCGAAGATATTCTTTTCATCCTGCATCGCATAAAGATCACTCCACTCTCCCATCGGAGATGCAGGCGTAATAGGATAGATAGCGATGACTTCATTCAGTTTATAGGCAATACGGGCAACGGCTTCATTGCCATCAATGGTCGCAATCAGCTTTTTCATGACAAACCCTTTTCTATATGCCTACATTCTACCATAGCTTTCAACATATTCTTATCACAAGAAGAGCAGAACAATCTGCCTGAACGCAGGAAAAACTGTTTAATACATCAATCTAAAAACATAAAACAAAGGGGATCTATTAGATAGAAAAAGTTGAGGGATATATCCTTAATTGCGGACAAAAAACGGTGTCAATTTGTCCGCATTTGTAAAACGGTCTTGATTATTTGTATTTCTCGACCAGCTCTTTTTGCCGTTTTATCCTGCTGTATGAGATACCGCTCTCTCTTGAGACAGCCGCCAAGGAGACTTTTTCTCCAGAGGCTTTCAGGTTTGCAACAGCAGTTTTTATTTTCCCTTCCACATCATCATTGGAAGGAGTCTTTTTGGCTTTTGAAGCCGTTGATGCCTTTTTCTTTGCCGGAGCCGACTTCTTCTTTTCAGGGGCCTTTTTCGCCGGAGCCGCTTTTTCAACATCTGCCTCTTGCTTGACCGGTGCTTCCTGAGTGGCCTCGTTATCCTCTCTCAAAGCATTCAATGCAGCATAATGCTTGGCCTTTTCCTTGTCCCACAATACCTTTGCAATAACACCCGCTACGACCGCACCTAATACAAAACTGCCTACATCCATTACCTATCCTTATATTTTGTATGCTTTATTATATAACATTTTGGACTAAATAGAGCATTGTAAGCTGGATAATGCATTCTATCTTTCTTGGCATAAGGTCATCACCTCAACTCAAGCAGGAGTTTTTACCCGCTTAGTGATGGTGAAAATGCCTTGGTATTGATATGCACCGTCTGACCGACTCTTAAGGTAGCTGCCTCTTTCTCATCCAGTACGACTTCAACGATCTGCTGCCCGATGGAGACGACAGCGATATGGATGATATCTGCCTTGATGATATCAAGGAGCTCTCCTCTAAGTGAGAACTTCTGGCTTCCATAGGCTTTCAAGAACACCTCTTTGGGTGTCCCATCCTTGATGATCTTCCCCTGTTCCATCACAATAACCCGATTCGCCAGGCGGTAGACCTCGCTCGGGTCATGAGAGACCATTATCGTCGTTATACCGAACTCTTTATGAAGTACCAAGATATCATGCTGCAATTGACTTCGCATCTGTGGATCAAGTGCAGAGAATGGTTCATCCATCAAGAGAAGTTTCGGCCTGTTCATCAAGGCACGACAAAGCGACACCCGCTGTTTCTGTCCGCCACTGAGGGTCGCGGGAAGACGTTCTTTAAGTTCATACATTCCTGTAGTCTCCAGGAGATGCTCGGCCAAAGCTCTGTCCTTGTTTACATACAGCAGGTTCTGTTCGACGCTCATGTTCTCAAACAGGGCATAGTCCTGAAACACAAAACCTATACCGCGCTTTTGTACCGCCAACATTCTCGTCTCATCCAGCCAGATCTCATCATGGACTTTCACAGACCCATCAGACTCTTCCAGTCCCGCCAGGATTCGCAGTAGTGTTGTCTTACCGCTTCCGCTTTGGCCTGTTACAGCGATGAAGTCATGTTCACGGATCGTCGTCTCAATGTCCAAAGCCATAGGGCCCCTGCTGCCTTGAAGGAGCTTATGAATGTCGATCTCTATCATGAAGCGACTCCTATACGACGCTTATGACGCTGGTTAAACAGATAGACTCCAAACAATACGAGAAAACTGAGCAACAGCATCAGTGCACTGTAGATATGTGCCTGTGAATAGTCCATCACCTCGACCATCTCATAGATGGCCACAGAGGCGACCTTTGTCTCTGCGGGTATCGAACCACCGACCATCAGTACCACGCCAAACTCACCCACTGTATGTGCAAAGGTAATGATCAATGCTGTCAGCAATGCCGGCTTGGTATTTGGCAAGGCGACAGAAAAAAGTGTCCTAAGCCTGCTTTTCCCCGAAATGTAAGAAGCCTCGAGCATGCTCTTATTCAATGACTCAAAACCGCCCTGAAGAGGTTGGACCATGAAAGGAAATGAGTAAAAACAGCTGGCTATGACCAATCCTGTAAAATTAAAAACCAGCTTGATTCCAAATGTCTCTTCAAAAAAAGCACCCAAAGGAGAGTTGTAAGAGAGAGCATACAGAAGGTAAAAGCCAAGAACAGAGGGAGGAAGTACAATGGGAAGAGACACCACTGCTTCGACAAAGGCTTTACACCTACATCGTGACTGAGAAAGCCACCAAGAGACAGGCAGGGCGATAAAAAACAGTATCAGTGTCGTTATTCCCGCCAGTTTAAACGAGAGAATGAAAGGTTCGAGGTCCAAGGCCGTAATATCTATCATAGGACCTCCACAATAGAGAGTTCGCTCGATTTGATAAGGGCTATGACCCTGTCACCCGTTTTCAACTCCATACGCGATGCAGACTCTTTGGTAATAATACTCTCAAGAACTGCTCCGGAAAAACGAAACTTGACACTGCTAAGCAGCTCTCCCGAATCAACACCCTCGAGCTGTACATCAAGCTGATTGGAGATACTCATCAGACTATTCAAGGATTTTGCCAGAGCAACATGCGTAGCCTTCACACCCAAAATGACTTTTGAGCCGACAACAAGCTTCTCATCCAATTCCAAGGCCATCATCCGCATCTCTTGTCCTTCTGCTGTGAAAGTGACAATATTGATGGTATCAACACTTTTGATATCTGTGATTGTCGCAGGTATGTGGTTCATTGGAAGAGATACCCGTATTTTTTAAAGATTTCTTTCGCCCTGTCACTGAGAACAAAGTCATAAAAATCCTTGTACTCTTTGTTGTTCTGAGCATATTTCAGCAGTACAAGACCTTGTTCTATGGGCGTGTAAAGTCGCGCATCGACACTGGCCCAATTGCTTCCCTCTTTATAGTGAGCCATCTTTGAACTGTATAAAGATGATTTTGCGATAATACCGATGTCTGCCGCCAGCATCGTATAAGAGACCGTTTGCGAGATGGACTCCGCATAGACAAACTTTGATCTTACCTTGTCGTAAATGTCTGCATGCTTCATCGCCTCTTCAGCCGCCAAACCGTAAGGGGCTGTCTTCGGATTCGCCAGTGCGATCTTTTTGATCTTATCACTCATGAGCAGATCAATCCCCAAAGAAAAATCCTGTTTTTTTGTACTGAAATACGCCAATGCCCCTTGAGCATAGACTGCAGGGCTTGTCAGTGCAATGGTATCATCATAGAGTGCCTGGGGGTACTTCATATTGGCAGACATAAAGATTCCATAAGGGGCACCGTTTCTTATCTGTGCTGTTAACTTGCCGCTGCTTCCCAATGTTACCATGACCTTGACATCAGGGTTCTCCTTGATAAAGGCAGCCTTTATCTCATCGATGGCATAACTGACATTTGCAGCAACAGCGATATTGATTGTTCCTGCAAAAAGTGTCTGGGCTAATAGCAAAACAGATATCAATACTTTAAACACTTTTTTCCTTTACTTTATACATATGCATTTTTGCTTCCTGTAATCGTAGTATACCTAAGTATATAACGAAATGCAAATACAGTATTGCGCTACTGCTTTTGCAGAATATTTAACTTATTCACTTAATAATATTTTTATTCTTTAAGCGTTAGTATTATTGAGTACGTACAATAACCCAAGAGAAAGGAAGCCCATGATTAAAATGATTTTTACGGCTTTAGGTCTCAGTTCATTTTTCGAAGCACACTCTAAAGAGTTGAGTGTTATGCCGCTTGTGAATGAACACAGATCGGGTGAGTACAGAAGAGATTATCTATAATAATTTTTACTATCAGTGCAGGTTGCTTGGCAATATAGGCGTTTCAAGTTAAACGTCGTTTATTCACTGAGATAGGAGAAGTTTTATAGACGTGAGAAGATGCAAACCTAGTTTCAGACGTTGAAACCTTGCTCATCGAAGCATATTATGTAGGGCGTTGACTCCTCTAAAATGGTCTTTTCTATCGCTGTTGCGACTCCCTGTGACGAAGCCTCTATATCAGGACTTTTTGTCCTGATTGTTTCTTATAACCACGATTCTCACTCCATTTACTTCACTTAAACTTAAACTATGGAATTAATACTTTTGTAACATTTTTCTGAAATACTGTCGGAATTATTTCAGGAGAGAATATGAAAATCAAACTTTCACTAATGTTATGTGCAGCACTTTCAGTTCATGCTGAAGAAGTCGTGCTTGATGAACTTAGTATTACTGCGACAAAGATTTCGACACCGACCAAAGAGGTCTCCCAAAGTGTCAGTGTTGTCAATAAAGAAGAGATAGAAAACCTACCAATGCAAAATATCACAGAGACATTCTCAAAGATTCCCGGTGTTCAGGCAGTCAGCAAGAATGGCGGATATGATACTCGTGTATTTATCCGTGGAGCAGGTGTAAAATCACGTTATGGAGTGCGTGAGATCATGGTGCTGCGTGATGGCGTACCGATGACAGACCCGGATAGTTTCACACGTTTTGACTTTATCGATACGCAGGACATCGAACAGGTAGAAGTCACCAAAGGACCCGGTTCTATCTATGCCTCTGGTTCTGCGGGCGGAACGATCCAGATCTTGTCTAAATCGGTGTTTGACGAACAGCAAAACCGTGTACGTGTCGGTGTAGGAAGTTATAATGCCAAAAACCTTCACCTACGTGTCGGTGGTCAGATCGATGAAAACGACTTCTTCAGTGTTACAGCTACTCACAAAGAGAGTGATAACAGCTGGCGTTACTGGAACGAGTTCAGCTCAGACCAGGTGAGTTTTAAACATGGACACATTTTTTCTGATGATTCGACACTAGAGACAGAATTCTCCTACTCAAAAGCCGACCTTCAACTGCCAAGTTCATTAACAGAAACAGAATTCGAAAAGTACAAAGCCACAGGAAAAGTTGAAGATCAGACTGAATCTGAATGGCAACACAGTGGGCGTTACTCTGATGTTTTCTTTTTCAATACGCGCTATGAGAAAGAGTTTGATGGATTTACCTTCAAACCTCAGGCCTATTATACTAACTGGAGCCACTATCACCCTGTCCCATTTTTTATTAATAATGACAGCGGAAAGAACCATGTCATTGGAACTGACCTTGCCTTTGAAGTACCTCATGAGATCAATGGCAATAAGTCCACTTTCCTAGCAGGTGCGACGGCTAGAGCAAACCTTACAAGAGATGATGAGAAATATACCT
>JBFFSC010000042.1:0-11889 GCA_041572615.1 Sulfurimonadaceae bacterium | reverse complement strand
TTACATAAGATGAAGCGACAAGGTTGATAGCCTCTGTCGTCCCACGTGTAAAGATCAGTTCATCAGCATCAGCACCGATAAAACCGGCAATCTGTTTACGGGCGTCTTCATATTCCATAGTCGCTTTGTTCCCCAGGTCCTGCGAACCCCGGTGTGTGTTGGCACAGTAAGCGGTATAGTATGCATTCATCTGCTCAAGCATGCTGACGGGTTTTTGCGTTGTAGCTGCATTGTCAAGGTAGATGATCTGTGTGTTTTGAAAAAAAGGAAAGTCCGCTCTATAGGGATTGTTGTGCATAATCATCTCCCATGACAGATAAGATACGGTCTTTAAAGTCTGGTTCGTCTATTGTCTCTATCGTCTCATACACAAAGGCCGAGATTAATATCTCCCTTGCTTTTGTTTCCGGGATCCCTCGGGAGATAAGGTAGCCTATGGCTTCACTGTCCAATTCGCCTACCGTCGATCCGTGAGAAGCCTTCAGGTCATCGCTGTAGATCTCAAGGTGCGGTTTACTGTGGATCTGTGCACTGTCGTCGAGAAGCAGGGCACGGCTTGCCTGTCTCGCTTCACTCATCTTCGTGTTGGGGTGGATAGCCGTGTTCGCATCGAAGACACAGGTACTGTTGTCATTAAGGACCTGTTTGGAAAGGACTCGGCTCGTGGAACAGTCTGAAAGATGCTCGATATCACAGGAGAATATCTGTCTTTGCTGTTTATGAGCGAGCAGCAGTGATGAGACCTCTGCTGTGCTGTTGTAATGCAGGTCGATATGAAGAAAGTTATGCAGGTACTCTCCACCGTACAGAAGAGAAAAGGATTTCAGGTGACTGCTCTCCTGAAGGTGATGGCTGTTCTGCGTGATAAACACAGCCTCTGTTTCAAGGTTTTGGCTCTGGCTCAGGTGAAGTTTTGCGTAAGACTGAAGCTGGATATGGCTTGCGTGACTTATAAAACTCTTCTGTCCCCCTTCATATCGGATATAGATCTTTGCCGTGACATTGTCTTTGACTTTGATATTGATGTTTGAACTGATAAAACGGTTTGAGGAGTAGTCACAATAGAGAACAAGCTCGACATCCTCATTGCATGTCAGCTCCAGAGGGAAAGGAGCCTCGTTGGCAGCAAGGCAGGCAAAAGGGTTCTCTTTTACTTCATACGAGATAGGGTGTTGTCGTATATGTATGTTTGTCGGAAGTGTGTGTTTGAGCAGCTGTCCGTCTCTGACGTGGATCCAATGTTCCTCTTCCGGTATGAAGTCGATCTCTTTAGCAGGTGAGGGCGTGGTGTCATATTCTCTGTCCAATAGCTGGTGGAGAGAGGAAAAGCGCCATTTCTCCTCTTTTTTTGAGGGAATGTTGGGAAAGAAGTCTGATCGCTCGAGTATGTCACCTAGTCTCAAGAACATCTTCGTATCCTTTCTCTTCAAGCTGTTTGGCGAGGGATGCATCGGCTGTCTTGACGATCTTTCCATGGTCGAGGATATGGACAAAATCAGGTTTGACATATTCTAAAAGACGGTTATAGTGGGTGACGATGATCATCGCAGTCTCTTTACTTCGCAGGGCATTGATACCTTTGGCGACACTCTTGAGTGCATCGATGTCCAGACCCGAATCGATCTCATCGAGCAGGACAAGTCTTGGTGAAAGCATCATCATCTGAAGGATCTCGCTTTTCTTTTTCTCCCCGCCTGAAAAACCGACATTGACGGAGCGCTGCAGGATATTTTTATCCATATCCAAAAAAGCCATCTTCTCCTGCAGCTCCTTCATAAAATCAGGAGAGCTAAGTTCCTCTTGCCCACGCGACTTACGCTGTTCGTTGATGGCGGTCTTCAGGAAGTAGATGATGTTGACACCGGGAATCTCGATAGGGTTTTGAAAACTCATGAAGATCCCTTTTACGGCACGTTCATCTGCACTCAATCCAAGGAGGGATTCCCCTAAAAATTCCATCTTCCCCTCACTTTGTGTCTCATAGGATCCGGCGATGGCCTTGAGCAGTGTCGACTTGCCTGTGCCGTTAAGTCCCATAAGGACATGAACCTCACCCTTGTTGACATCTAGATCGAGACCTTCGATAACATTTTTCTCGCCGATAGTGACGTCCAAATTCTTTATATTCAACATTATCCTACACTTCCTTCCAATGTTATACTCAATAATGCCTTGGCTTCGACAGCAAACTCCATGGGCAGTTTGTTCAAGACCTCTTTGCAAAAACCGTTGACGATGAGTGAGATTGCCTGCTCTTCAGAGATGCCTCTTGCCTGGGCATAAAAGAGCTGTTCGTCAGAGATCTTTGAAGTGGTTGCTTCGTGTTCCACCTGTGCACTGGCATTCTTGATATCGATATAGGGGTAGGTGTGTGCCGCACATTGATTACCGATGAGCAGAGAGTCACATTGGGTGAAGTTGCGCGCATTGCTTGCCTGAGGACGCACCTTGACAAGGCCCCGGTAGGCATTGCTTCCTTTAAGTGCGGAGATCCCTTTGGAGACGATGGTGGATCGGGTATTCTTTCCCAGATGAAGCATCTTGGATCCGGTGTCGGCCTGTTGGGCCAAAGAGGTGATGGCAACGGAATAGAACTCGCCTCTGCTGTTGTCACCAAGCAGAATACATGAAGGGTATTTCCAGGTGATCGCTGCACCTGTCTCCACCTGAGTCCAGGATATCTTGGAGTTGTTTCCCAGGCACTTCCCCCGTTTGGTGACAAAGTTATAGATCCCGCCTTTTCCCTCTTCGTCACCAGGATACCAGTTCTGTATGGTGGAGTATTTGATCTCTGCATCATCAAGGGTGATGAGCTCGACAACAGCCGCGTGAAGCTGGTTCTCATCTCTCATCGGTGCGGAACACCCTTCATTGTAAGAGACGTAGGAGCCTTTGTCAGCGATGATCAGGGTGCGTTCAAACTGCCCGGAGTTGAGTGCGTTGATGCGAAAGTAAGTCGAGAGTTCCATAGGACAATGTACACCTTCAGGGATGTAGGCAAAGGTACCGTCGGTAAAGACAGCACTGTTCAGGCAGGCAAAATAGTTGTCACCCATGGGCACGACGGAGGCTAGGTACTTCTGTACTAGTTCCGGGTGTCGCTGGATCGCTTCAGAGATGGAGCAGAAAATGATTCCCAGTTCAGAGAGCTTCTCGCTGAAGGTCGTTTTGACGGATACGGAATCAAAGACAGCGTCAACGGCAATGCCTGCGAGTACTTTCTGTTCCTCAAGCGGAATCCCCAGTCGATCATAGGTCTCGAGTATCTTGGGGTCGACTTCATCCAGAGAGTTGATGTTCTTCTTCGGGGCAGCGTAGTAGGAGATGTTCTGATAGTTAATTGGAGGATAGTGGATATGCGCCCATTTGGGCTCAGTCATATTTGTCCATTTTTCATAGGCTTTCAGCCGCCACTGCAGCATCCACTCCGGCTCCGCTTTCTTTTTGGATATAAAGGCGATGATCTCTTCATTCAGACCCAGGGGAGCCTGGTCTTCATCAATATCTGTCTTGAAGCCAAGCTTGTATTCCTGGTCGATGAACTCCTCTATCTTCTGTGCCATTTCATGCTCCTGTTCTATGTCAATTATGGGATGATATAGGTTTATCTTATATTAATATCTGGATTAGATTAAAAGATGAAGATTAGTAGAAGAAAAAAAAGTGGAACGTAACGTGCATGGAGTTGGTTACAAAAAATCGCCATACTATCTTTTTATTTTGTCATTGAAAGAGGTGCGGTTTTTTGTACCGACTTGCTAAGAAGAGATGATCTTATCCCGACCTGTCTCTTTTGCCTCATATAGATTCGCATCAACACGTCTGAGCAGTGATGCCTCGCCGTCATTTTCCTGATCGAACTCGGTTACCCCGAAACTCGCTGTTATCTGATGCTCAAGTCCATAATCGTGTGATCTTATCATGTCACGAATTTTTTCAGCCATTACCAGGGCATTGTGCAGGTCTGTCTTAGGCAGGATGATGAGGAACTCTTCACCTCCCCAGCGCCCTACGACATCGACCTCGCGTGAGTGGGTACGCAGGATATTGGCCGTCTCTTTCAGTACGACGTCACCTTGTTGGTGGCCATAGGTGTCATTGACTTTTTTAAAAAAATCGATATCAAGCAGGATGACACAGAAACTCTCTTTGTAACGCTGAGCGCGTGTCATCTCCTGAGAGAGTGAAAGGTCCAGATAACGCCTATTGGAGAGCTGGGTCAATTGATCCGTCTGGGAGAGCTCTTCAAGTTGAAGGTTGAGGTGTTCAAGCTCTTTGTTGATCTCAAGGAGCTGGTTGTTGTAGTTCAGTGCGACCCTGTTTCGATAGATCAGAAAGAGTACGACGATCATTGCTGCGGCAAAAAGCTGGAAGAAGAGGGTGTAGTCCGCGTCTTTTTCTACAGCGACATAGACCCATTTGTCATAGATCTCTTTTTTCTCTTCGGCGGAGAGTGCGTTGATACCCTTTTCGAGTATATTGAAAAGGGTGTGCTCCTCCTTTTTCACGGCAAAGGCTATGGGAATGTTCTCTTCAAGTTTCCCGGAAATCTTCAAGTCGGAAAAAGAGTTGGTACGAAGCTGTTGGGAAGTCGCTTCGAGGGTGTCAACAAAGGCATAGATTTCACCGTTTTGCACTTTTCGCAAGCCCTCATTGGCATTGGTGGCAATGGTAAGCTCGACATCGGGATAGTCCCTACGCAGTATATCTTCAAAGGCATAATCCTGGACAATACCGATCTTTTTATTTTTGATGTTTTTGAGGCTGTGGATAAAAAAGGTGTCTGAACGTGTGGTAATGACCAGCGATAGGTTAAGATAGGCTGTAGAGAAGTTTAAGAAGGCATCACGTTCAGGTGTACGCATGGCAGAACTTAGAAAGTCACACCTTCCTTCTGTAACATAGATCAGGCTCTCCCGCCAGGACCTTGTCGGTAGCAGTTCGAACTGTATATTGAGCCGTTTGGAGATCTCTTTGAGGTAATCTGCCGTAATACCTATATGCTGATTGCCTTCGATCTTTTCGATAGGCAGCCAGTCCGGGTCACTACAGAAGCGGATGCGTTCTTTCTCTTTAAGATAGAGCTGCTCATCTTTGGTAAGCCGTGGAAACTTCTCCTGCAGTCCTCCAAGCCATTTGAGGCGCAGTTCCTGGACCTCTTTTTCCGTGATACTCTGCATCGCCTTGTCGACGATACTTTTAAGCAGAGGCCAATCCTCACGTATACCGATATATTGGGCGGCAGGCGGAAAGACCCTCTCTTCGCGAAGCGCAATAGTATGTACGCCAGTCATAAAATGGTGCGAGATATTATGCTTGAGCACACAGTCATACTCTATCGTCGCATCCGCATCTCCATCGACGACGAGACGCATGGCATCAAGGGTATCTTCAGCCATAATTAGTTTAATGTGGGGATAGTGAAGACGAAAGATCTCTTCTTGATAATAGCCTTTGACCACAGCGACCTTTTTGTCTTTCAAATCATTAATTGAGGTGAGTGGTTCTGCGTCCTTTTTTTGCAGGATACTGTTGAAGAGTTCCGTATTGGGATATTCCGAAAATAGGGTGTAGCTTTGACGTTTAGCTGTCTTTTTCATGCTTGAGATGAGGTCGATCTTTTTGTCCTGCAACATCTGAAGGTAAGTACCCCATGACCGGTCAGGGACAAACTCTATCTTGAAGCCGGCTTTGGCCCCAATGAGCTTGATATAATCAACGGCATAACCTTTTTCCAGTCCATTCTCACGGAAGTCGATCGGTGCCCATGAACGTTCATTCTGAACCCGTATCACCGGGTGCTGCTTGATAAAGTTCAGTTCGTTGTGATTGAGAACAAGTTCTTTCGCCTGGATGTCAACAAGCAGTAACAGTAACAACAACAATATTGCGAGTACCTTCACCAGCTCCCTTTTTAGCGGCAGAAACAGTAGTTTGTTTCTATTATAACAATTTTGATATATTATTTTATTAAATAATGTTTTTATTTATTAAAATTCTAGCAGACCCGCCCTTAGGGATACGTTAGGTTGATATTTTAGATAGGAAGCGATGATGAGAGTAGATGACAAGCGCGTTTAGCAGGAGGCCGACGACGCCGGCATGAAAACCAAAGGGTTTGTCAGGTAGGGGAGTCAACAGCATTATCAGTGTAAAGAGAAGCCCGGTAAGCAGACCATAGAGGACGGAGCGGCTTTTTAGGTGTTGAAGATGGACACCCAGCATCATGGCCGGTGCGATTTGGCAGAGGATCTCAAGCTTGATCTGAATAAGCCACCAGATTGTCGAGGGAAGAGTGATGGCGAGATAGACCATAACGGCCATGAGTGCCCAGGAAAAGGTTTTACCGACAAAGGTCAGTCTTTTTTGGGAGGCATCGGGTCGCTGCTGATGGTAGATGTCCTGGGTGAACAAAGAGGCGACGGCCAGCATCGCCGAATCAACGGTGGACATGATGGCAGCAACGGCGGCTGCGATGAAAAGGGTGATGACATACTGCATTCCCTCTATGTTTTGAAGTTTGGAGAGCATCAGCAGGATGATCTGTTCTGAGCCCTCTTTGTCCAGATCAGGAAAATGAGCCGCGCCGATGATGGCAATGATGATGAGCGGCAGGGTCGTAAGAATCGGCATGATGATCATCAACTGAAAGGAGCGTTTGAGTGTCTTCGTATTTTTCGCTGCATAGATACGCTGGATGGCCTGAGGATAGACCGAGATGCCAAAGAAGATCATGATGAGGATACTTAGCCATCTGATTTGGTCTTCGAACATGACAGAGCGGAAGAACTCGGCTTTTACTTCCAAAAGCAGGGCTTCATTGCCCGCAAGCGATCCGTACTCCACCCAGATGACGCTAAAGATGATAAGCACCCCGGCAAGAAGCAGTACACCCTGAATGGCATCTGTCCAGGCGACAGAGCGCATACCGCCGAGTGTCTCGTAGACCACCATGATGACGGCCATCACTATGATCCCCTCGGCAAAACCTATGCTCCCTCCCGTGACGTAATCGAGAATATAACCGATGGCCTTAAGGTTGGTCAACATGTAGTTAGATAAGGCCAGAATGCCAATAAAGACGATGATGTTGGTAAGCAGACGGTCATTGTAACGATGGCGGATATAATCACCTATGGTGATGAAACGGTGTTGTTGAGAGAGAGCATAAAGTTTGGGTGCATAGAGCATATAGCCACCTACTATCGCCATCATAAAAGTAAAAGAGACAAGAAAGAACCAGCCATTTCGATAGCTTGAACCTGCAAAACCGATCAGGGAGTTACCGCTGTACTGGGTCGCGTACATGGTCAGGAATAAGATCGTTACACCAAAACCTGCTCCGCCGAGATAAAAGTCCTGCATAGACTTCTCTTTGGATTTTAACAGACCGACAATTCCCACACCGATAAGCGAAAGCAGATAAAGCAGCAGAAAGATGGTACCTTGCGTGTCTAAAAGCCCCTTATCCATCGTTGCTCTCATCCTGCCAGTTTTTCTCAATAAAAAGAATCATAACCAGAGCATAAAGAAGGCTCATCCCGATAGAAGCCCAGGCCCACAAAGGAAGTCCGGCATAAGGTGTAGACGGGAGGAGGGGGATGGTGAGAAAAAGTACTAAAAAGGATAGAATCTTTAAAGACATGAGAAAATAAGGCCTTCTAGGTAAATGGAAATGAAACTATAACATACCACGAATCAGAGCGCTAGAAGATATGTCTCTATTTTTCTTTCAACTCCAAAACTCTATAGGGTCAGGATGGATAAACTCATACCCAAGTGTCTGAATGATCTTATTCCCATTAACGATCCTGTGTGAAAACCCTTCGAAGTTTCCCAGTTTAAAACCGAAATCCTCACTATTTTTTTTATGCACTTCTGAGCGGAGCGGGTGCTCAGGTGCGACAAGGTTGAAAATACCCTTGGTGATCTTTTTGTCGATGAATTTCGAGATGATATTGATGACATCGTCCTGATGGATATAATTGACGGGGCTGTCGGTGAAGGTCGAGACAGACTTCCATCTACCCGCTATCCTGTCTTTTCCCATGAGACCGCCCAGGCGTAAAACAAGAAGTTTCTCTCTCTTTTGATGAAGCAGGTCTTCGGCTTCTTTTTGAAGGCTATACTGAGTTATCTCAGCATTCTCATCGACCTCCTCGTCAAATTCTTTGTAGACCGAGGTGGAGGAACAGAGTATTACACTTGCCCTGGGATTCATGCGTAAACAAAAGTTGTTTAGGCTTTCAAGATAGTTGTCTCTGGTCGAGATGGCTATGATGAAGAGCTCGTTGTCCCAAAAAGTTTCGGGAGTCTCCTGGCGTGAGAAGCAGCTGACTTTATGAACGGAGCTTAGATGCTTGGCAAGCGGTCTTCCCAGCCAGCCACAGCCGATTATGCCTATCTTCATTATATATCTCCTTTGCGGCGTATTCTACCATGCAATTGAGTTGTAAAGTGTTTTTACCTGATATAATTACAGTAAAAAAATAGGAGTCTTTATGCTAAAAGTTGCCGCGGTTCAGATGCAGATGAGTGAAGACAAAAATACTAATATCTCCAAGGCGGAAGCTCTGGTCCGCGAAGCCGCAGAAGCGGGAGCAAAGATCATCCTGCTGCCGGAACTTTTTGAGGGTCTGTACTTTTGCAAGGACATGGATAAGCAGTATTTTTCCTGGGCACAGTCAAGAGAAGGGCATCCACTTCTACAGAGATTCTCTCAACTTGCAAAAGAACTCGAAGTCGTGATACTGGTGAGTTATTTTGAAAAGAGTGAAAATGAATATTTCAACTCGTTGGTGGTGATGGATACAGACGGAAGTATTTTGGATAACTACCGTAAAACCCATATCCCGGACGGACCGGGCTATGAGGAGAAGTTCTATTTCAAACCCGGCGATACGGGCTTCAAGGTTTGGGACACGGCCTATGGCCGCATAGGTGCGGGGATATGCTGGGATCAGTGGTTCCCGGAAACGGCACGGTCTTTGGCGCTTATGGGGGCGGAACTGATCTTCTATCCGACGGCTATCGGGTCAGAACCTGAGATAGGGGTTGATTCCAAAGATCATTGGCAGCGTGTCCAAATGGGACATGCCGCGGCAAATACGACCCCTGTCATCGCAGCGAACCGCATCGGTGTCGAAGATGGCGAGAGCTGTTCTCTGACCTTCTACGGATCTTCTTTTATGACAGATATGACAGGCGAGAAGATTAGTGAAGCATCACGCGACAAAGAAGAGATCATCTATGCCAGTTATGATCTACAGAAGAACGCAGAACTCAAAGCGTACTGGGGGCTGTTCAAGGACAGACGTCCCGAGTGTTACGGGACTATTATCAAACCGAACTAAACCTCAAATGCCTATATGGGAGCTCCTCTCCTCCGGCTAAAAAACATCTTGGTACTCTATTTGCTTTTTTCTGCAATAATCAAGTCAGAGCAAGGAGACGATGTGGAAATTATATTGCAAAACAATCTCATAGTCGTACGTGCGAGCTTTGATGTATTGCACAGTGAGTGGATGGATGAATTCTTGCTCACACACGCTCAGGAGATGCTTTTCCTGCCAAAGGCTGTTCTGGTCTTTTTCAATAATAACCTTATTGATGCCAAGGCGAGATTCATCGAAGAGATGTGCATGCATTATACAAAAGACCTTGAGACGGACAATGACTTCTATTTCCGTTCGGTCATGCGTTATATCAAATATCCTATCAAGATCGAACTTCTGGACAAGGATGAGGCTGAGACAATAGAGGTCCGTCTTCAGGCACGAAGCAGCTCAGAAGTCCAGATCAAACTGGAACGACCTAACCGCTGGGTGATG
Organism: Sulfurimonadaceae bacterium; assembly: GCA_041572615.1. Lineage (GTDB taxonomy): Bacteria > Campylobacterota > Campylobacteria > Campylobacterales > Sulfurimonadaceae. Next base: position 2,059 of record JBFFSC010000042.1, on the reverse strand, counting down.
AGTTATCTGAAATCTAAACTTGACCTCTACATCACACAAGAAGGTCTGATGAACGTCTTTTTAGAGCTACCTGACAATAAGGCCAAGGCACACCTTGAAAAAGCACTGAACAAACGCAGTGTTATGAATTATAGGATTCAATACACCTATGATGCCTACTTCATGCAGAACCTCTACTCCGAGTTTGGACAGTTCGAATATGAGGATCATACGGATGATGAGATCGATGAGATGTTACATTATTATACGGTTCTTGAATGTCCTGTCGGTTCAAGCCAGGATGCACTGCGCCGCAGCTATAAAAAGCTGGTGAAGGTCTATCATCCTGACCGTGTCCATTGTGAAAGTTCGGCGACGGTCGACCGTTACACACAAAAATTCCAGCTGCTTCAAGAAGCATACCAAGCACTTCGCATTGTCTCCTAGAAAAGGCAGGGTAAAAGGAGCATTATTACTCCTTCTATGGATGCTGCCGATAATCGTATTTGCGGCCAGCCCATACCCTCAGCCAAAGAGCTTTTCACAGGCGGTGAACATCTACAAGAAGATTGACTTTGATTATACCCGTACTGCTTTGAGCAATGAGATATATGTGTATGACCCGACGACATGTATGGACAAGTTCTATGTCAAAGGGAGTAACAAACGAACGGTCTCCTTTGTACGCATCGTTCCTGAAGAGAGGATGTATAGCATGCGTCCCTGCGGAACGCAGAAGATCTGTGTGAAGTTCAACAAGGAACGCTACAGTGGAGCACGTTGCTGTCGGCTAACTGACAGCCTTTATCAAGCCTATAATAGAGACCTGTTTAACATCATTCCTATTGTCGATGCCAATGCACAACAGTTACAAGATCCTCCGTTGTATGCAAGAGGGAACATCGCCAGGGTATATCTCTATATGAATGCACGCTATGGTCTTAATCTTTCCTATGATGAGCAGATACGTTATCTAAAGTGGCACAAGCAGGATAAAGTGGATGAGAAAGAGTGTAATATTTACAGACAGATTGTTGATCTTCAAGGACATATCAATCAGTGGATAGAATCGTCTTGCAAGAGCAGGGCTCAATAAGCCTCGGTTGATATCATGAAATATAGCTTCCTGTTCATGCTGTTTTGTTCATGCTTGATGGCAAAAGAGCTTTTTTTCAATCAGGCGTGTATTCAAGTCCATGGTCATGAACATGCCTTGTTGCGAATCTTCAGCACATCAAAAAACTATTTACTGGTCAACACCTACACTCTCGAGACTTCCATGGCATCATTCAAAGAAGCTATCAAGCTTTCACCTTGCCGACAAGATACCCCTTATCAAGAGCTTAGAAGAGCTGTCTTGAATCAGCCAAAAGGAGCGATTAACAGAGGCATTAAAGAGGGAAAAAAAGAAGCCTATGTCATCACTGTTGATATGTGTCCTTCCAGTAAACACGGTTTTGAACTGGACTTTTTCAAGCGCCTGATAGCATCAGAAGAGGGGTGTCCTGTAGGTATCAGTATGACCAAAAAGTGGGCATTAAGCCATCGTAGAGAGTTTGAACTGATTAAGGCCTGGGAGGATGCGGGTAAGTTGGATATTACGTGGATAAACCATGGAGCCATGCATCCCTACAAACGGAAAGTTCCCATAGAGAAGAACTTTATCAACCTTAAAGGTGTTGAGTTCATAAAAGAGGTCCTTGAGAATGAGGCTTTCCTGATCAAAGAGGGGAGGATGCCATCGCTTTTTTACCGTTTTGCGGGATTGGTCTCCAATGACAAGGATTTCGACTATCTTGTCAGGGAATTGGGGCTTATCCCCGTAGGCAGTTTTGCATGGCTTGCCAAAGGTGAGACGATCAGGAAAGGGAGTCTGGTGCTTGTGCATGGGAACAGGAATGAGCCATTGGGTATCAAACGTCTGTTAAAAAGTAAGACGACACTTCCTGTCATCGGGTTGGCGGAGATGTTCGCCCCTGATATGAGCAGTGAAAATAGTCAGTTTATCTTCTTGAGAATCCCTTTATAAGATCAGCCTCGGTGACGTTTTGAAGGAGGTCTTCGAAGTCCTCACAGGAAT
>JBFFSC010000041.1:0-11953 GCA_041572615.1 Sulfurimonadaceae bacterium | reverse complement strand
CTTGACCAAAAAGATAGCCCTGTTTATACTCTCGTTGCGAGACCTGTTGTGCACCGTAGAGTACAAACCCGAAACTCGATTCTGTGGTGTTACCATGGATGAACGAGGCGTGGACAATATTCAGGTAGCTCCACTGCATCAATGCTATGTCAGCCAGATAGAATGCTGCTTCCCAGTAGCCCATCAACAGAGCTGAGATGGACTTTTCCTTACCCTTATAATGTTGAGGTTGATACAGTATGTCATTGGGGTGTTTGAACAGACGGTGATGAGAAATCTTTTGTTGCAAGTCATCGATCGCATCAGTAAGCTCTTTCCTGTTTCTGGGAACCCTCAGGTCTAATTGAGAAAGGAGGGTGTCACCAAAGTTGATCAGGGACTTAAAATTTTTCCCCTGTGTCACACAGATGTTTTTATAGAGGTTAAAACAGACGAGGGTCTCTTGCGTGCTTTTTGTCTTTTTAAGGAGTTGTTCGACCTCTTTTTTTGCCTGGCTATGCAGGGCATTAAGGTATAAGGTCTTTACAGTCAGCGTCTTATACTTAAAGAGCAAGGCATGTTGTTTCTCCCACAAAGAAGGATCGAAAAGGTGTTTGAATATCCAGTCCGTTTTGTCAAGAGCAAGTTCATAGGCATTTTGAGCAAGGGTCTCCTCGAGGGCTGTTATATTAAGCTTGAGAAGATATTTGGGATAGTTGCCTTCTTCGTAGGCATTGTTGAGATGTTCGACCAGGGTGATGACATCATTGTACTGATGATGTTCATAGGCATGCTGTAGATACTTTCCGATCTTTCGGTGGATCTGACGCTTCTTTGTATCGGAGATGAAGTTATAGATGTTCTCCTGAATAAGGTCATGTACAAATTGATATTGGTTCATGCTAAGATAGATGAAGCCATCGTTTTGAATGGCCTGGATATTCTCATTGTCAAAGCCGAAAGAGTCCATCATATCCAGTGCCAGCTGAAGTGTGAAGCGGTTCCCCATCAGGGCAAGGTAGAAGAGGTATTTCTGTTTCTCTTTGGTGAGCAGTTCAAACTTGGTATTGATGAGTTGGGCAATATTTACACTCGCACTGTATATATTGATCTTTTCTACATCATAATCCCATTTTCCATTTTTGAAATAGAGTTCATTGATATCAATAAGTGTGCTGATCAGTGTCTTGACATGAAAAGGGTTTCCGCCTGTTTTATGATAGATGATGTGAGAAAGGTCTTTGAGCTTTTTACTTTTCGTAGCAAAAAGTGTTGTCAGCATCTCCTCCAGGGATTTCTTACTCAAGGGATGAAGCTTGATCTCAAACACAGCATCATGATTATTCTCTAGTAGTCTTTGTATGAGGTCCAGTGCTGATGGGTTCTGCATGATCTCGTCTTCACGGTAAGCACCTATAAAGTGAAGGTAAGGGTTTTCCATCTTCAAGAGGGAGTGTTCCAGGAGATTCAAGGATGCCGGATCGGCCCATTGAAGATCATCGACAAAGATGATATAGGGTTGTTCCTGCGTAGAAATGCATTGAAGGAACTCTTTTACCGCTTTGGAAAGTTGCCTGCCGATGTCTTCAATCACATTCAAATAGGTGTGCGGTCTTTTGGGCAGGATACCTGCAAGGTCTGGAAAAACAGAATGCAAAACGGATAGAGAACGGCTGCTGAGAGAAGAGAGATCCGGTTTTTTCTGACGCATCAAGAGTGAATTGTGCAGCTGCAGGAATATCTGTTTGAAACTCAGATAGGGAATATGTGAGTAATGCTGGTCAAACTTTCCTTTAAGCACAGTGATATCATTTTGTGGGATAAGACGAAAGAGCTCTTCGACCAGACGGGTTTTTCCTACACCCGGTTGACCCGATATCAGAACTTTTACAGGGGTGTTTGTAATGATCTTTTTGGAGACCTGTGCCAGGACTTTCTGTTCGTTCTTGCGTCCAAAGAGCTGATTACCTATATTGATCAGGGGACGGTTGTGTGTGGCGATCTCAAAGTCTGTTATCTTGCCGGAACTGTCCGAATGCTGTATGGCCTTTTTGATGTCATAAATAAGTGCATCATCGCTCTGGTATCGATCCCGGGGATTTTTTTGTATCAACTTCTCGACAATCTTGGAGATCACAGGGGGGATAGATTCCTTAAGCTCATGAAGGGGTATCGGGTTCAGTGCAATCTGTTTATGGATAAGCTCATACCTGTCTGTACTGTCAAAGGGTATATAGCCCAGGAAAAGGTGGTAAAGGGTCATACCGAAACTATAAAGATCGCTTCGGATGTCGACTGGCTCCTTTGTCAGCCCGGTTTGTTCCGGGGACATGTAGAGCAGGTTTCCCGACGAGAGGTTTTGCGTATTGTCATAGGCGTTGAAATGCTCTATTATCGGCAGTGAATAGCCGAAGTCAATAAGCTGTACAGCTCTTGTCTTTGGATTGTAGATAATGTTTTTCGGGCTGATGTCGGCATGAATTATCTTGCTGTGATGGACAGATTCAAGCGCCTTTGCCATATAGAGTGCGATTTCCAGGATATCCTGAAGTGCTAAGGTGTTCTTTAAAATATGCTCATATAAAGAGGTGCCGCCTATGTCTTCAAAGACATGGGTGTATTCTGTCGAAGTGGCGATGACATCAAGAAGGCTGATAATATGTTTCGAGCGAAGGGATGAGAGGACTTTCTGTTCGTTTACAAACTGTGTGAGTGTCTTCTCGTCCCTGGAAGAGGGACGTATGAGTTTTAGGATGACTTTTTTATTATCGCTAAGGCGTATGGCTCTGTGTACAATCGTATGACTGTTCTCATGGAGTGTCTGTACAATTTTGAACTCTCTCTTAATCGGCATACACCAAGACTCCTTTGTAATTTATCTATTCTACATAATTTTCCATCAAAAATAGTTATATTTAATTATTTTTTGAAATTTTATAGAAAAATGCTACATCTTGGATAAGATTTGCTTATTCAAAAGAAGGGTTAATGAAAAGGTGTCAAAGCCTTTCATTGAGCCAGCTAGTTAACTGGTTTGCGTCTACGGCCCCGGAGATTCTGTCTATCTCTTTGGCATTTTTGAAGAGGATGAGCGTAGGGATGGAGCGGATATTAAAATGTGCACCCAGACTCTGCTGCTCTTCCGTATTGACTTTGGCGAAGCGGACTTTTGCTCTAAAGTTGCCGGAAGCCTGTTCGAAGTTCGGTCCCATTATCTTGCAGGGACCACACCATGGTGCCCAAAAGTCAATGATGACCGGGATGTCATTTTTTCGAAGATGCTGTTCAAAGTTATCCGTTGTCAATGCTATCGGCTTCGTATCAAGGATTGATTGTTTACATCGTCCGCATTTTGCTTCATTGGGGGTCTTCCCTGAAGGTATCCGATTGGTCCCGTTACAGTGGGGACAGACGATATGTATATATTCACTCATGGTTATTTCCTTTCTTGGTTTTAATCAGCTAATCATCTCTTTTGATTGGAATACAGCCGTAGTTCTTGATCAGGATGTCATCAAAGATGTCTGATTTTGAGAATAGACGTCCCAGCGCAATAGCACCGTTCTTGTCTTCGAGGGAGCTGTCGACGATGATGTAGGAGAGTATGATGGAGTTGTCATTGATCGAAAACTGAAGGTAATCCATCTTGGTGTTCTCTTCCAGAAGAAAGTGGTAGATATTCTGTATCTTGTCATGCGGAAGGCGGCATAATGATGCATCAGCGACGATAACGCCATTTTCATAGTAGGATATCTCAATGCGGGCCGAGCCGATATCGACCTGCCACATCCTTTGGCCGCGTCTGGCAAGGGCGACATCTTTTCCCATCTCGCTGAGAATGGTTTCAAGAGTCTTGATCGTACCGACGGGATTGTACCCCTCTCTGCGTTTTTTTGCCACATCGATCTTTACACCGCATTCAGGGCAATAGTCGTCTTTTATCGTGCTTTCATGCACAAGGTTCAGGCAGGATGAACAGCGGATGACATCGTCAGTGGCAAGCTTGCTGAAGGCATCAAGCGCTTCTTGTACATAGGCAAAGGGAAGGGCAAACCCGAGGTTGTTGGAATTCTCGATGATAAAGGTGTTGACACCGATGACTTCTCCGTCTTCGTTGAGTACGGGACCACCGCTGTTACCCGGGTTGATCGCAGCATCAATCTGGATGTATTCGAGCTCGCCCTGGAGACGAACCGCTTTGGAGACAATTCCCTCTGTTGCCGTGTAATTAAGCCCATAAGGGTGACCGATAGCAACGACCTTGTCCCCGTCATGGACACTCTCTTTCGAGAGATGTAAAGGGGTCTTTATCTGTAGTGTCTTTGTCTTGATAAAGGCAAGGTCATATTTGGGGTCATCATAGACCACGGCTGCTTCTCGACGTTTAATGTCTTTGGAGCTGATGACGACTTTTTTCAGGCCGGTGACCACATGGGAGTTGGTGATGATAAGCGCATGCTCTTGAAGGTAGAAACCGCTTCCCGAAGCAAAGGGTGTTTCGATCTGGATGATGCTTTCTTGAAAGGTGTCTAAAATGGCTTGAGTGTTCATGGTCAAAGCTCGCTGAAATTGAGGTTTTTTAACGCATTGTAGTAGGAGTGGTGGAACTTCTCATTGGAGGTGAAGTTCAGTGACGGTGAGAAGTCCTGCAGGTAGGGATATCGCGTTGTATAACTCTGCAGAATAGCCTGAATCTTTTTCGAAAGTCGGGAACGGTCTATCTTCTGTTCGCTCTTATAGAGACTTTTTAAGCCCAAGGCACTGTTGAAGTCGGTGTTGTGGAGCCTGACATTAAGCTGTACAAGCTCTCTGAAACAGTCGTTCATCCCAAAGTTGAACAGCATATAGAGTCCCATATACTCATAGATGCTCATGATGATCTCTTCGTAGCGGTGTTCCTTGTACCAGATCACCTTCCCCAGAGTCTCATCGATAAAGGCACGTATCTCGTCGAGACTGTTGGCATTGAAGATGTCAAAGGTCTGTTTGACCGAGTAGAGGCTCTTGGAGAGTTTTTGAGTATCGAGCTCTTTGAATTTCTCTACCGCTTTTTGCAGGGCGTCGTTTTTCTCTTCGATCAGTTTGTTGTCATCAAGGTAATAGGCCTGTACCGCTTCATAGATGTCAAACCCGAGTTTTCCTCTGGGGGTGACATAATAATCAAGACGAAGCAGCAGGGTCAGCCAGACAAAGGCGATGGCACCGGATTGTTCCTGTGTGGGCAAGAGAGCAACTTTTTGCTCAGTCTTGTCGATCCACTCTCTGAAGAAGCGCACCTTGGTCTCTTTGAGGTGATTGTCCATAGCTTCGATATGATCGAGTTCAACGGCATCGAGATCATGGAACTCGTCCAGAAGAAGTTCCTTCTCCTTGTCGGCATTGAGTGCCAGTTCACGCAGAGGAAAAAAGATCTTCTGCGGCGAGAGTGCGATGTTGTCAAAATATATCTTCGCCTTGAGTGTCTCTTTTTCCAAAAAGAAGGTCGTGTAGGTGTACATGTAGTTCTTTTCCAGGAGCCTGCGCATGACGGCGATGTTGTCTTTAATGGTATGGGCAATATTGGCATGGGCACTCAGCCGTCGTTGCGTTACGTCGCCTTTAATTACGGCAGAACCCTGTATAAGGGTGAACTCCAGAGAGTTCTCATCCCTTTTATAGGTAATGTTGCCCGAATCTTCATCTTCGCAATAGAAACGCAGGTAATTAAAATAGTGTTCATACCCGTCTATGTAGCGCTGTTCGCTAAAGGCTTTTTTGGATTCTTGATACTGCTCATGCTGCAGGGTCGTCTTCTTGTAGGATATAAAACGCCCGAAATGGTACGCTTCGCGTAAGGAAGGCTGTGCCTTGAAGAATGAGAACAAAGAGAGCATAAGCGTTCCTTCCTACTTTTAAATTATTGTAACATAAGGAGTGTATAAATCAAGAGTTATAGTAGACAAAACTGATGACATTACTAAGCAGAAGAATAAAGAAGCCTATTTTATAAAACAGCAGCGGTTCACGTTCGATAAAAGAGAGGTCCTTGGCATAATAGGGTTTGACTTTCTCTGGTGATTTGAGCTCATAAAAGAACTCACTGTAATGGGTGTACCTCTCGTCTGCATCGATGGCGATTGAACGCATGATGACTGATTCGAACCAGTGAGGGATGTTCTTATTATAGAGTACCGGTGATTTGGCCTGTTTGAAGGAGGGTGTCTGAAAGGGTTCGATCTCTCCGTAGGGAAACCTTCCCGTCAGGGCCCAGTAGAGAGTGACACCGATAGAGAAAATTTCAGTGGACTCATTGATAGAGTGGCCTTTAAACCGCTCCGGTGCAAGATAGGAGGGAGTGCCTGCACGCGAGTTGACCTCAAAGATCTCAACGACACTGCCGAAGTCCACCATCTTGAAATCCACACCGACCTCTCCGTCTTTTTTGTAGACGATGATATTTTCCGGTTTGATGTCACCGTGTACGAGGCCAAGGTGTAAAAGGTGTGCTTCTGCTTTATGCAGGAACTTGGCCAGTGAAATGGCCGAGTCGATGGTAATAGGTCTGTTCTTGACGTATTCGGCCAGGTTGACACCTTCAACAAGCTCCATGAGGTAATACCTTGCCGAACGCTGCTGGGGTACCCATGCATTCCCAAAAGCCTTATGATGTACCTGTTTGGCATACCAGGCTTCTTTGACAAAAGCCTCTAAAGCGATCGGGTCATCGATGGCCGTTGCCATAGGAAATTTCATGACATAGGTCTGCTCTTGTTTACGGACTTTCCAGATGCGTCCATGCTCCATCATAGAGGAGATAAGTTCATACCCATCAAAGACATCACCCTTTTTGAGTGTTTGAGGGATGAGCAAGTCTTTGTTTTTCATTGCGTGCATCTCATCAAGTTCTTCGATACGGAAAATCTGCATGGAGATATCATCACGTTCGTAGTCTTTGTAATCTTTGGCTGCATGCTCGACAATCAGTTTGGCACCCAGCCCTTTCAGGATAGAGTTTTTTATCTCTTCGTCACTCATCAAAGCGGTCAATCCGTCGCTGCATAAGACAAGGGCATCACCCTTTTCTATAGGAGTTACGTTGATGACAGGTTCGACATGTTCACTCAGTCCACACGCCTGAGTCAGGACATGGGAAAGGTGCTCGTCATCCATTGTATGGTCCTGAGAGAGTTGCTTGAGTTTCTTCTGTTTGTCAAGAAGGTAGATGCGGGAGTCACCAAGGTTCATCGTATAAAGTGTATCACCTTCGATGACAGCGACACAGAGCGTTGTCAAGAGTTCGATGCGTTCATATTGTGTCATGGACTCTTTGAAAAGAAGGCGGTTGATGTGTTGGGTAAACAGCGTCAGACTCTGGGTGATATTCCAGTTCTTCGGACGGGTCTTGAAGTGATCGATGAAGAATTTGACACTCTGTCTGGCAGCACTTCCTCCTTTGCGTGCTGAGCCGACACCGTCACACAGGGCTGCAACCAGGATGGACTTCTCGAGGATGATATAGTCGCAGGCATCGTCGCCAAGGATCTCTTTGGCTTTTGGAAGGATATATTGTGAGGATTGAACTTTTAACAAGGCCTGCCTTTTTTTACAGTGTTTTTCTTACTTTTCATGGGTATGGATGGTGACTTTGTTTCTGCCGTTCTCTTTTGACTCATAAAGGGCCTTGTCTGCGAGCTTCACCATTTCATCAAGTGAGCTTGCCATGCCGTAGGAACCGCCAAATGATACAGTGTAGGATAGTCTTGTCCCATTGACATCGATGATATTGTTTTCAAACTTCTTTCGGATCTTTTCAAAGAGTTTCTCTACATTGGCACGGGTGATGTCTTCAAGCAGAATACAGAACTCCTCTCCGCCGAAACGTGCAAAAAGGTCAGATGCACGCAGGTTTTCATCCAGGATTCTTTGGATCTCTTTGATCGCGATATCTCCGATATCATGTCCGTAGGTATCATTGATGTTTTTAAAGTTGTCGATGTCAAGCATGATAACCGTAATGGGCTGTTCTTTACGTCTTGCTTTTAAGAAGATCGCATTTCCCGCATCGAAAAAGTACCGTCGATTGTAAGCACCGGTAAGAAAGTCTTTGTTCGCCATATCTTTGATCTGCTCAAACATATCAAGGACTTCAAGGTTTGAACTTACCGTAGTAATGACTTCATTGGGCACGGGTGGTTTGTTGATGAAATCATTGGCACCGAACTTTAAGAACTTGGATACGGTCTCCTCATCTTCTGCTGCACTGATGGCGATGATCCCCAGTTGTGCTTTGGTGTATTTTTTTCGCAACGTGAAGGTAAGGTCAATTCCATCCATTACAGGCATCTGATAATCAGTGATGACCAAGGAGATGTCATTTTTTTGATCATAGACCATCTCAAGTGCCTCTTTGCCATTCTCAGCTTCAAGAATGTTGATATGAACCGTTTCTAAACTCATCTTGATAAGTTCTCTGGATAACTTTGAATCATCCACGACAAGTATGGTCGTATCATAGCGTTTAAGTATTTTGTTTATAGCACTGACAGCTAATTGGATACTTGAAGGGTCGTCTTTTAAAATAAAATCAACGACATTTTTCTTCAGTATGACATCACGTACACGTTTGTCCAGGGTCCCGGTCAAAACGACAGAAGGGATGTTATGAGAATTTGCCAAAGCAATGACCTCACCATTCGGCGCATCGGGAAGATTATAATCAAGGACAGCCGCATGGATATCTCCGGCATGTTCTCTAATAATCCGCATCGCTTCTTGATTGCTTTTCGCATAAAGGATATCTGCTTTCTTATAGTACTGAAGCTCATTTCTAAAAAGGCTTAGTACCATCTCACTGTCATCGACAATTAAAACTTTTTTCATTCAAACTCCCCGTGCTTAGGTTAGTATTTGTATTAATAATAATCCATGCTACCTTAATCGGTCAATAAGGCTTAAAATTAAATTCTACCGCCGGCCGCTGCACCCCATGTCGTTCTCCAACGGGTCTTGACAAAAGAGATCCCTGCAATCGCCAGGAATACAACACCGGCAAAGATCAAGAAGCCTGCCGTATATCCGTCAAAGGCACCTTTGGACCAACCCAGTGTCTTGATAAGGGCTGTACCGCCAAGACCACCGGCGGCACCGATGATACCCGTCATGATACCAATATCTTTGCCGAAGCGCTGAGGTACCAGCTGGAAAACGGCACCATTTGCCATACCAAGGTTGGCCATGATAAGGAAAAGCACCAAGATCGCAGCGGCAAACGGAAGTTCGATCAATGCATTGATAACCGCTAGTGTCGCTACCATACCAAAGAAGATATAGAGTGATTTGATTCCACCCATCTTGTCTGCGACGGCACCACCGATAGGACGAAGTATCGCACCGGCGAAGATACACAGTGCTCCAAAATAACCGGCCATGACTTTCACATTCTCTTCTGCCAGCCAGGCCATACCAAGGTCAGCCATCTCTGTAGAATAGGTATTCATCAGGTAGACCTTCATGTACCCGGCGAAACCTACGAAACCGCCGAAGCTGATCGCATAAAAAAGGTTGAACCACCAGGTGTCTTTGTCCTTAAGCAGTTTCCCGTAATCATTAAGTTTCTTAGGATTAGCCTTGTAGACATTTTCAGGCGCATCTTTTGCCATAAACATATAAGCGACGAAGATGATGGATGAAAGTACACCACCGACCAGGAATACCGCGTCCCATCCGTAATGTTCAGCGATCTTTGGCGCAAAGAGGAAGTCGATGACAACACCGATATTACCGGCACCCGCGATACCCAGGACGACACCTTGCAGCTTCGGCGGATACCATTGTCCCGCTTGTGGAAGTGCAACGGCAAACGAAGCCCCGGCAAACCCAAGACCAAGTGCAACGACCAGAAGCTGGTTATACGTAATGCTTTCAGCCTGGAAATAGGTAAAGAATAGTGCTGAGATAACAATCGCCTGAGAGATCAATGCTGTCTTTTTCGCACCGAACTTATCTACTCCAAAACCAAGAAGGATACGAAGCAGCGCACCTGAAAGAATCGGGAGTGAAAGCAGTGTTGCCTTTTCTCCTGCACTCATTGCCATTGCACCTGAAGCGACCAGGGCCTCGTTGATCTCTGTTGAAAGCGGACCCAACATCGTCCACACCATAAAACTAAAGTCGAAATATAAAAAAGCAGCTAACAATGTCGGCCAGTGACCTTCACCTTTTAATGCTTTAAATCCTGCCATTGTGTTCTCCTCACATTGTGTTGGCGAAAGTATAGGAGAAGAATGGAGAAGTGCAACCTGAAGTATGATTAAAAAATGATCAATTATTGAGTATTCCAGATTCTTTAATTTAGGATGATTTGGAGGTGTTGTGCTTAAAAAATAAACAAAATACATCTGAATTGGCATGGTTATTAAGTTAGAATTGCGACGAATAGTAATAGTAGTATGTAAGGACGAGAATGAACATGGCAACCCCATTAGAACAATTTATAGATTATAAGGCTGATACGGGAATGCAGTGTGGAAACTATAGTATTGACCTTCCTGAACTGCAAGAAGATGAGCACTACAGGTTTCATTTTGACGCGACGGCCTGTGTAGGTTGTCGCTGTTGTGAAGTTGCCTGTAACGAACAGAACAACAACCCTGCTGATATCAAATGGAGACGTGTCGGTGAGAGTGAAGGGGGGATCTTTCCTGAAGTGAGTCAGCTCTTTAACTCCATGAGCTGTAATCACTGTATTGATCCGGCTTGTCTTATCGGATGCCCTACGAACTCGTATATCAAAATAGAAGAGACCGGTATTGTCATCCATGATGACCCTTCATGTATCGGGTGCCAATACTGTACATGGAACTGTCCTTACGGGGTTCCTACCTTTCATGAAGAACGCCATATCGTCACGAAGTGCCATATGTGTCATGAACGTCTTGATGAGGGGCAGTCACCTGCCTGTGTTCAGGCCTGTCCATCCGGAGCAATCGAGATCGAAGTCTTCAAGCCCAAGGAGTGGTTGGAAAAAGAGATTGATTCGCAAGGGAATATGCCGAACCTGGTTGATGCGCGTGTGACGAACTCGACAACACGCTATACGCTTCCTGAGAACCTTCCACAGCAGATGGAAGCAGCCGATGAACACCATCTCAAGCCTTCCCACTCCGAGATGCCGCTTGTCTTTATGACTGTCTTGACCCAGATATCGCTGGGTGCGTTCTTTGGACTGTTTCTGGGAGACCTGCTCGGTATGAGCGGGAAGACCTCGCCCGATTGGATCATGGCTCTGGTCGTTATGCTCCCGGCCGCTTTGGGTCTTCCGCTTTCAGCACTGCATCTGGGCCGTCCCTTGAAGGCGCTGAGTGCGATGAAGAATATCAAGACCTCATGGTTAAGCCGTGAAGCTCTGGCCTTGGGAGTGTTTACAGGGCTGATGTCATTGAATGTTCTTTTATATCTGCTGGAAGTCTCTGCTTATTTCAGAATTGCTTTTGAAGCAGTGACCCTGGGCATTGGTATTTACGGGATCTATGCACAGGGTATGATCTATCAGATCGCTGCACGTCCTTCATGGAATCGAAAAAGTACACTGCTGAAGTTCTTCGGTGTTTCATACATCGGCTTGTTTTTACTGGCTTTCGTGCTACTGTTAGAAGGCGAGTTTACTGCGGTTTCACCTCTGATCAGTTTGGCTTTGCTCTTTGCACTTGCCCAGGGATTCTTCTCATATGAAGACAAACGCACGCTAAAGAGTGATGGCATATATGCACCGGAATTGGCGAAGACAAAAAGAATATATGATCAGTTCTTTTCCCGACATGAGTCTCTTCGACTGGGCAGCTTTATATTGGGTGCGATCTTGCTTCCTCTGCTGGTCGCTGTGACGGTGGAAAGCTCGGCAGCAGCTCTGCTCATGGGATTGGGAATCGTATTGATGGGTATTAGCGAGTTCACAGACCGCTTCCTTTTTTATGCGACGGTCGTACCTTTGAATATG
>JBFFSC010000040.1:0-12247 GCA_041572615.1 Sulfurimonadaceae bacterium | reverse complement strand
TTTAAAGAAAAAATGGTGTCCTGTGATGGACTCGAACCATCGGCATCCTCATTAAAAGTGAGATGCTCTACCAACTGAGCTAACAAGACATTTTTTCAAAAGCTTTTCCGCTTATGAGGCCGAAATTATAGGATAAAGGGCAAAAATTGTCAAGGGCATTTCAGATAAAAATATAAATTCTACAATAGGACATTGTTTAATACACTATTTACAGGTTAATTTGTTAGAATTCAGCAATGAATTTTGAATATATATACCTATTTATTTTATTGTTGCCTATCATCTATTGTCTCTATAAATGTCGGGAAGTGATCGTCAAACGAAGTTTTGTCCATCTGCAGCTTTTTGTTCTCAAACGTCCGCGCTTTTGGGTACAAGACCTTTTGAAGGTATTGATAGCAGTTTTACTCGTTACCGCTTTGGCTTCACCCATCTTCGTTGACAAGACCAATCCGCTTAACCGAAAGGGGATTGATATTGTCCTCTCAATCGATGCAAGCGGTTCCATGCGTGCTTCGGGCTTAAGCGAACAGCGTGAGACACGGTTTGAGACGGTACAAAGGGTCGTACGACAGTTTATTGCCAAACGCCTCAATGACAATGTGGGCGTCGTACTGTTTGGAGATTATGCCTTTATCGCTTCACCGGTGACCTATGAGAAGGAAATCGTTTCGCAGATGGTCTCTTATCTTCAGACGGGGATGGCCGGAGATAACACGGCTATAGGAGAAGGTATTGAGCAGGCTATACGTGCACTCTCTTTTTCAAAGGCAAAGACCAAGGTCATCGTCCTGCTTTCAGACGGGGAGCACAACAGCGGAAGAATGTCTCCAAAAGATGCTGTTGCACTGGCACAGCAACGAGAGATAAAGATCTATACGATCGCGGTCGGAGACGACTTTAATCTGGCGCTTTTAAAGGAGATAGCTGCTCAGACAGGCGGGAAGTCATATGCCGCCAAGAATGAGGAAGAACTGAGCGACGTCTATGAAGATATCAACCAGATGGAGAGTTCCCAGATCAAAAGTCAGCAATTCCTTAAAAAAGAGTACTTTTACCATTATGTCCTGTTGCTCAGTTTCTTCTTGCTTGTGTACTATATGTCAACGCGTTTTAGAGGTGTCGCATGAGTTTTCTGAACCCCCACTACTTTTGGCTGATACTGGTACTGCTTTTGATGATGCTCTATCGAAAGAAGAAAAAAGAGCACGACATCGCAAAGCCTACCAGGCAGAAACTTCTGCTTTTATATCTTTCCTTGATCATGATGATCATTTCCCTGGCACGTCCGGTCTTGGACAAGGGTGCCATAAAGCAGGAGTATGAAGGCTCGGAAGTCGTGATCGCTTTGGACCTCTCCTACTCAATGCAGGCTGAGGATATCGAGCCTAACCGCCTGGAGGCGTCAAAGGCTTTTATCAAGTCTCTTATCCAGGAACGTGTCCATGAGCGTTTTGCCCTGCTTGGGTTTACGACCAATGCTATTATCCTTTCACCTTTGAGTTCAGATGATGAACTGCTTTCGCATCAGCTTGATTTGATCTCTCCGGAACTGGTAATCACCAAGGGGACCAATATGGCTTCGGTACTGGAGTTAAGTACCAAGCTCTCAACGCTCAAGACAAGGAACCTTGTCATCATCGGTGACGGAGGTGACAGCAAGGACTTTTCCAAAGAGATAGCTTATGCGGATGAACACGGTATCAGCATTTCGGTCGTTATGATGGCGACAAGTTCAGGGGCACGTTTAAGAGATAAAGACGGAGGATGGTTAAAAGACAGTGCTGACCATCTTGTCATCAGTTCAAAGAACATGAACGTACGTGCGCTGTCACAAGCCACTGATGGTGTCTTTGTCGAAGCGGGCGAGAATGCAGTTGACGCAATATCAAGTTGGCTTGATGGTAAAGAAAAGAAGGTCTCCAGTGCAGATCTTATCATGTACAAAGAGCTTTTCTATTATCCTGTTTTTCTGGCATTGCTCTTTTTTGTATTGGGTGTGACCAAACTGCATAGCCACCTTTTTAAAGGGATCGTCATGCTGCTTTTACTTATCGGTGTCAATGCGGAAGCACTCGATAAAAGAGAATTCTCTACTCAGGGGCATGGAGATGAGGTAACTGTAGAGCAGAAATATTTGGATGCGCTTGAAACCTTTAAAAAGCACGCGATGCGTTCACCCCAGGACCATTATAACCTTGGAAATGCCTATTACAGGGCAGGGCAGTATGAAGAGGCAATAGACACCTATAAAGCCATTCGTTCAAAAGATGCGTCACTCAAGGCCAAGCTCTTTCATAACCTGGGAAATGCCTATGTCCGTCTTGAGATGTATGAAGAGGCACGAACTGCCTACAAGAAGAGTCTGATCATTGCTTATGATAAAGAGACGGATGAGAACCTTCTGTATATATCCGGTTCAAAAAAACATGAGGGCCTGCAGACCGGGCAGCAAAAAGGTAAAAAGAAGAACGAGAGTGTCACATCGAAGAGTTCCAAGAAGGATGGGCAGAAGAAAAAAGGTGCAGGAAGCTCCAATATGAAAGTGTCGGCCCAGGCAGGAGCCAGCTCAAAGACGAAAGGCAAGAAAGTCAAGAACGAAGGACAGGTGAGTTTTAACCCTTCGCAGTCGGGACTTTCATACCGTCAATATGAACTTATTAATGAAAGGAGTGTACATGAAGAGAATCCTTGGTAGCCTTTTATTGTTGAGCCTGAGTCTATGGGCAAAAAGTACTTATGTATGGGATGTACATTTAAGTGATCAGCAGATATATCTTCATCAATCGACAATATTAACGATGCAGTGCCGTTTTGACAAAGACGGCAAAAATGATGAGGTAGAGTTCATCCCTCCGACTGATTCCGGATTTGAGTTCAAGTTGCTGACCGAGACAAAACAGTTCGAGGGAGAGATACAGATCATTCGGTATGAATATCTTCTTTTTGCTAAAAAAGAGGGGGAGTTTAAGCTCAAGCTTGCACCGACTATGCTCTTTACGACCCAGAGTGCGATCAATAATGTCATCATCGGCCGGGACAATGTGAATGACCTTGAGATGCAAAAAGAGCGGGCAAAGATCGATCCTGTCGAGATCACTGTCTTACCGACAAGATCAGCCTTTACAGGCCGTTTTCAAATGGATGTCAAAAACGATATCCAAACCGTTTCTGCCTATGAGCCAGTGCACCTGGAGATTTCTATTACAGGAGAGGGAAACCTGCAGGAACTTCCTGATATGGATTTTGAGATCGAGGGCGTGGAGGTCTTCCGTGACGAGGCTGAAAAGGAGTTCTCTTTGAGTGAAAAAGGATACAGAGGGACATGGCGTCAGCGTTTTGCCTTTGTCGCTCAGGATGACTTTGTCATACCTTCCGTCTCCATCCGTTATTTTGATCTTCAATCACAAACTGAAAAGACCCTGAAAAGTGAAGCTGTGTCAGTCAAGATCGACAAAGAAGCAATCAAGCGCGAAGATCTTGTCGACGAGGTAGAACTGCCATCACAGAAGATAGACTTGGGCAAGTATATAGGATGCCTCTATTACCTATTGGCATTTTTGTCCGGATTTGTTGTGGCAAAACTGGTTCGCTTTCCTCAACGAACCGACAAGAAAGAAAAGGGTGAAAAGTTAAAAGAGGCGAAGACGGCCAAGGAGCTTTTGGAGCGCTTGATCGTGTGTGACAAAGAGCTTTTCGCTTCAGAGATAGAGGCATTGGAACGGGCTGTGTATAAAGGTGACGATGTTGTGTTATCGAAGATAAAAAAGAGTGCTTTGGCCAAGTTATAGGGCCTTGCACACTTTTTTTACACATCAAGAACATAGCATCTGTTCAAAAATCTGCAGGTGAGTACAAAGATGATGTTGACCTGCTATAATATCTTCACTAAAAAGATGCGTTAGGATAGAGATAAATGAATGAGAAAATTGTTGCGATTAAAAAAGAGGTAGCCAAAGTCGTTATTGGTCAGGAAAAGATGATTGACGGTCTTTTGATCGGATTGTTGTGTGAGGGGCATATACTGATAGAAGGTATTCCCGGTTTGGCAAAGACGACAACGGTCAAGGCACTCTCTTCAGCTTTGGGACTTGGTTTCAAACGGGTGCAGTTTACGCCGGACCTCCTTCCTTCCGATATCCTGGGTGCTGAGATCTATGATCCGCAAAAGAATGAGTTCAAGATCAAGCAGGGACCTGTCTTTACTAATCTTCTTCTTGCCGATGAGATTAATCGTGCTCCGGCAAAGGTTCAGTCTGCTCTGCTTGAGGTGATGCAGGAGAAACAGGTCACGATCGGTGAAGAGTCTTTTCAGCTTGAACCTCCCTTCTTTGTCATGGCGACACAAAACCCGGTCGAGCAAGAGGGTGTCTATCAGCTTCCTGAAGCACAACTTGACCGTTTTATGATGAAACTGGTCATTGGTTATAACACCAAAGAGGAAGAGCTTGAGATCGCACGCCGAATCTCCAGTAAGAGCAATGAGACAGTCAATGCAGTCATTACTATGGCTGAGTTGGAAGAACTTAAAAAAGAGGTAGCATCGGTTCATATGGATGCCGAAGTGGAGCAGTATATGATCGAACTTGTCTCGGCGACACGTGATCCGAAGGCGTATGGTCTGGATGATATTGCTGATTATATCCATTTCGGTGCAAGTCCGCGTGTGAGTATCGATATCTTCAAAGCTGTCAAGGCGATGGCATTTCTACGCGGGAAGGATTATGTCTCTCCTGTAGATATCGCCTATATTGTCAAAGAGGTGATGCGTCACCGTGTTATTCTCTCGTATGAGGCAGAAGCAGAAGGTGTGACAAGCGATGAGGTCATTGACAAAATCGTGCAGACTGTTGCCATCCCTTAAGAAAAGCAGCTTATGTCAAAACTGAAAAAGATATTGGTTCGGGCACGGCGCCAGGTCTTCTCCGAGCTTATCGGGAACAATCCTTCGATCTTCCATGGTGAGGGATATGATTTTATAGAGCTGCGTGAGTATATGCCAGGTGATGACATCCGTCATATCGACTGGAATATCACGGCGAAAAAACAACAGCCCTATATCAAAGTCTTCAAAGAGGAGCGTGAACTCAATATCGTGCTTGCTGCGATGCTTAACGGCTCGGTGCATTTCGGCTCAAAAAAGTTCAAACAGGAGCTTATTGCAGAGATTACAGCCATGCTCTCATTCTCGGCTATTGGGAACGGGGATCTTTTCAGTTCATATCTCTTCGCCGATACGATCTACCAGGAAAACCGTCCTACGAAAAAGATACATGCGGTGCAGAGTCTGGTGAATGACATCCTTGGTTTTGACGCCCTACAGAAAAAAGCAGACTACAAAACGATGGTGACTCATCTGATGAAGCGTCTGAAGCGAAAGTCACTCATCATCGTGATCGCAGACTATTTCGACCTTCCTGATTTTAAGGTACTTGCACGCAAACATGAGGTCATTGCTATTATTGTCCGTGACCGTCTTGAAGAACATCCTCCGGCCTTTGGATTTTCCACACTGCAGGACCCGGAAAGCGGAGCAGAGCTTGAAGGTGATTTCAACGCTTCCACGATGAAAGCCTATGAGGCTAAAGTGGCTGCACATGATCATCAGCTTTATGAGAGACTTCGCAAGGATCAGGTGCGTTTTGTCAAGATATACACCGATGAACCTGCCATTGTAAAGTTAAGACGTCTGTTTGAAGGGAACATATAAATGAAAGATATTCCTTTACATGACATCAAACCGCTTGTAGAAGTCCCTGATAATTCTTTGTACTTTATGATAGGGCTGGGTGCTCTTTCATTATTGATCATTATAGTACTTGCTTTCTGGTTGACAAGGCTCTATAAACAGTACAAGAGCGAGGACCTTCGTAAGGGCTATCTTGAGAAGATACACAATGTCAATACAGCCGATGCCAAAGAGGCTGCCTATGAGATCAGTTATTATGGACGGCTATTGGCCCAAAGCCAAAGAGAACTGGACATGCTTGAGAGCCTTGATGAACGATTGAGCCAGTACAAATACAAAAAAGAGGTTAAACCCTTGGATGATGAAACCTTGGGCTATTACAGACTGTTCTTAGAGGTTTTGGATGTATCTTGAGTTTCCATACCTGTTAGCTCTTCTTTTTCTTTTTATCCTTTGTGCTTATTATTGTAAACAACGTCAAGAGAGTCTTCTCTTCCCGCATATGCAGATGCTGGGTTCTTCATCGGCTGCTTCATCCTACTTATTACTCTTTTTAAAATGGCTAGGGATAACAACATTGATTATCGCACTTGCATCGCCTTATAGTGAGAGAGAGATAGCGCTTGACCCGCGTGAAGGCTATGATATTGTCTTGCTTCTTGATGCGAGCCAGTCCATGCGTATGCAGGGGTTTGATGAGGACAATCCGGGACGCAATCGATTTAGCGTCGTGCAGGATATCGTGGATGATTTCATTCAAAAACGCACCAACGACAACCTGGGAATGATTGTGTTTGGTTCATATGCTTTTGTCGCTTCTCCGATTACCTATGACAGGCATATCCTTTCTAAGTTGCTTCGCCAGCTTTATATCGGAGTGGCAGGTGAGAAGACGGCTATCTATGATGCAATCGCCCAGTCATTGACCCTGATGCAGGAGAATGAGTCTAAAAGCAAAATAGCCATTTTGTTGACAGACGGACGAAACACGGCAGGAAACATGCCATATGACACAGCAATTGAACTCGCTCAACGTGAGGAAGTCAAGATCTATACGATTGGAATCGGCCGTCCGGGCGAATTTTCAGAAGGCACACTTTCTCATATTGCCAAAGAGACAGGAGGTGAGTACTTTTCAGCCTATTCGGCACGGCAGCTTGAAGGGATATATGAAGAGATTAACCGTCTGGAGAAATCCGAGTTGAAAGGTGAGAAGTACTTGCATAAGACCCACTACTATATCTATTTTCTTTTTGTCTCGTTGATGAGTCTTCTGCTCTACCTCGTGATCCGTTCCAAGAAGGGGTGGGGATGAGTTTCTTATATCCGATCTTTATCTATTTGATGCTTCCGCTGATTGTCATACTCTTTTATTTTATTTTGACCGGGGCTAAAGAGAACTATGCGATGTTTGAAAAAGATGTTTTGGACAGACTGAGATCCGAGAGCAAGAGTCTGAGTCGAACGGCACGTAACACGCTTTATCTCTGTGCCTTTATCCTTATGATCATCGCTTTGGCCCAGCCGGTTTTCAAAGAGGGGGAAGTCATTGTCCAGGCTAAAAGTGCAGACATACTTATCGGTATTGACATATCTGATTCAATGAAGGCGGAGGACCGCTATCCAAACCGTCTGGACTTTGCCAAGAACAAGGCTATCGAATTGATTACAAAGGCACCGCATAACCGTATCGGTGTACTGGCCTTTGCTAAACATGACTATATCGTTTCACCATTGAGTTTTGATCACAGTTCGGTGGCTTTTTTACTCTCAAAGGTAAGTACCGGAAGCATTACGGAAAAAGGAACCCGTATTGATTCGATGCTGCATTCAGCCATAAGCATGCTTGAACATGCCCCTCAGAAGAACCTCCTGCTGTTTACTGACGGTGGTGACAGTGAGAGTTTTGAAGATGAGATTGCTTTGGCCAAAGAGAATGGCCTGAGGGTCTTTGTTATTGGTATCGGCAGTGAAAAAGGAAGTCCGGTGAGGGAACGTGACGGGAGTTTTATCAAACATAAGGGAGATATCCTGATATCAAGGCTAAACCCTGAAATCAAGACACTTGCTACGGGTACAGGCGGGGTCTATATCGAATCGGTCCTGGGTGAGGATGATATTGATGTGATGTTGAAAGAGATCGAATCCATCGCGGCAAAAACGACGTTGAAAGAGGAGACTATTCCTCAATATACCCAGTTGTTCTATTATCCTTTGGCCCTGGCCACATTTTTCCTTTTTCTGGCCTTCTCTTCATTTCCGACAAGAGCTGTCAAGACTCTTTTCTTGGTCGGGTTTGTCTTCATCGGTCTGGATGAAGCAAAGGCGGGACTACTGGACTTTCAAGAACTTCAGGAAGCAAAAAAAGCTTATGCCAAACAAGCGTATGATAAAAGTACTTCCATCTATACTGAGTTCTCACAAAGATCTCCTGAGGCAGCTTATAACCTTGGTAACAGCCTCTATAAGTCAAAAGAGTATGAAAAGGCACTCAAAGCATACCAGCAAGTCAACTCTACTGACACGGAGCTTCAGGCAAAAGCTCTGCACAACCGGGCAAACACATATGTCAAACTTGAAGAGTACAAAAAAGCCTTGGATGATTATGAAAAAGCCTTGAAGCTTCGTGAAGATCAAGAGACAAGAGAGAATTACGAGCTAGTCAAAAAACTCTTGGAACAGAAAGAAGAAGAGAAAAAAGAGAAAGAAAACAAGGAGGCTTCCGGAAAGCAGGATCAAAGACAAAAAGATGATTCAAGCAATCAGCAGGACTCCCAACAGAGTGAACCGCAAAACACTCAACAGAAAGAGGCTTCACAAAATAAACAAAAGCAAAAAAGTGATGCAGAGAAAAAGAGTCCGGAAAAACCTGAAGTAGATAAAAAGAGTGAAGATACTTCAAAGACTTCTCAACAGGAAAAAGAGAAGAAAAAAGCAAAGGATGAGACACAGAAATCACAGCAGGCCAAAGATGGCAATAAGAGACAAACAGAACAACAAGCAGCAGAAAGTGATGTACGTGTTAGTGCGAAGAAGATGAGTGATCTTGAAGCCAAAAAATGGCTCAAGATGATTCAAAAGTCACAAAAAGGCCATCTCTATAAAATTCAAGAGGCAGAACATGAAGAGGATGAAAATGAAAAACCTTGGTAAAACAGTCTTATTTTTTTTACTCAGTCTTCCCTTATGGGCCGAGGTCAATGTTAGTGTAGACAAAGAGCAGGTCACAAGAGGAGAACGGGTGACGCTTACCTTACTGATTTCCGGTGAAGGACGAGATGTTGAAGTACCTGAGCTTAATGAAGTGTGCGGTGTGAACATCGAAGGCCGGATGCAAAGCCGTAAAGAGATATTTGCTAATGGAAAACGTATTCAAGAGAGATCCTTGATGTATGAGTTTATGCCGCAGCGTTCTTGTGTGATTGAGCCTATTGCTATCACTGTCAATGGAAAAGAGGAGAGAACAGAGCCGATAAACATCACTGTCTCAAAAGTTGCGATCTCAAGAAATGAACCTTTTGTCGTAGAGCTTGAAGCGGAGAAAAACTCTGTCTATGTCGGCGAGCCTTTTGAGATGAAGGTGAACTTTAAAGCACGTCGAAATATCGAGACATTGGCCGAATCGATCTCTTTGCCAGAGAATAAGAACATATGGGTCAAGAGTGAAGAAAAAGGGCGTCCTTTCATAAGCGGTGAATATGTTATGCGTAAAAACCAGTATGCCATGGCTGTACAGCAGAGCGGGAAACTTTCCCTGGGACCCCTTCGGTGGGATCTTAAGGTACGAAGCCAATCAAAAGATTATTGGGGTACATGGCTGGCAGCGACCAAGACAAGAAGTGTGTTTTCCAATGAACTTGATATCGAGGTGAAAACACTTCCTGATGATATTAATCTTGTTGGTAAGATGAGTATGGATGTCAGTGCCAATAAAACGGAGGTCAATGCGGGTGAAGCGGTCAATATCACGATAAAAGTCGAAGGACGGGCCAATATCGAAGACATAGAAGCATTTGATGTACATGTTCCCGGAGCGCAGTCCTTTAAAGAAGAACCTCAAATTTCGCATTTCCTTCACGACGGAAAGTATTTCGGAAGCTTTACCCAAAAGGTGGCACTTGTAGCCGAGCATGACTTTACTATCCCTTCGTTTACACTGAGATATATGGATGTTGAGACAGACAGTGTAAAAACGATTCAAACGGATCCGATCAGCGTTAAGGTGTTGAATGCATCGAGTTTGCCAAAAGAAGAACTCAAGATAAAACGACCTGAAGCGGGCGGAGATATCAATCAAAAAGATGAAAAGGCCTCGTTTTCCCTTTTGGAAACGCTTCTTGTCTTTCTGGGCGGAATTGTCATTGGACTTGTTCTTTTCATGATCCCATGGAAAAGTTTTCTACGTCAAGAGAAGAAAACAGTGACGGTTCCGGCCAAAGCCTCAAAAGAGGTCCTACAGCTTTTGATGGCTCATATGGGTCATGACAGTGAGATAGACGAGCTGGTGCAAAAGCTTAATGAAAACCTATATGAAGGTGCCTCACACCCTATAGACAAGAGAAGATTAAAAGAGATACTCAAAAGAGTACAGGGATAAAGTTTTTATTTAATCAAAAAATAAAAGCAAACTCTTTTCTTATCTTTGCTATTATAATCGGTAAGTAGGAGGAAAATATGAAAGTGAATTCTTATGTATTTCAGTCCCCTTATCCATCTCCTATACAGGTGGGAAGGCCTGATCCTCAAGCACAGACACAAGAGAATACAAATGCAGATGTTAATGCGATTGCTGATGCGGGAAACCAAAGCAAACGTGATGCACAGAGTTATAAAGCTCAGATCTCTAGCGGCTCATCTGTTAATGTCGCAGCAAGTACGACGGATAGTAAGGTTAACAGTTCCTTGGGTGAGTTTACAACGCTTAATGCACAAACGCAAGCCTCTGAAGCATATTCAAGCTAGAAGTATTATTTCAGGATATCGTGCAGAGAGTTTGCATCTTTCATTTTCTTGTCCAATCTCTCCCAATCATCATTTTGGACCAACTTTTTCATCTCTTCAAGCTCTTTCTCAAAATAACTCAGTGAGTCCAGCAGGTGTGTCTTGTTCTGGCGGAAGATGTCCCCCCACATATTGGGTGAGGATTTTGCCAGGCGGCTCATGGAACGAAATCCCCCGGCAGCGAGGTTGAGGATGTTTTCATGTTCTTCATGCTGCAAGACAGCATTGGCCAAGGAGTAAGAGATGATGTGAGGCATATGCGAGATGAAGGCGACATGTAAATCGTGTTCATGGGCCTTCATATAGACAAGTTTCATATGGATCTGAGAAAAAAGACGAACGGCAGTCTCCTGCTGATGTTTACCAGAGTTCTCAAGGTCACACAGGACCACCACCTTGTCTCTGTAGAGGTCATCTAAGGCTGCACTGGGACCAAACTTTTCAGTTCCTGTCATCGGGTGGGCCGCAACAACATTCTTTCGCATAACAGAAGGAATCGATTCGACAATCTTCTCTTTTGTTGAACCCAGGTCGATGACTGTCGTCTCTGCCGGTATATCCTGCAGGTCTTTTAAGCAGGCAATGATCCCATCAACAGGTATGGCTAATATGATTATATCTGCCTGTTTGACCTCTTCAAAAGAGACGATACTGTCCACAAGCTGAAGGCTTAAAGCCTCTTTTTCATGCTCTTTGTTATGATCAAACCCTACAGTCTTGGTGATCATGGGAAGTTTCTTGATTGCTAGTGCTATAGAGCCGCCCATAAGCCCAAGTCCGATAATTGCTGCCGTCATCATTACATCTTTGATTTTTTTAGCGCATTATAGCAAACTTGTTATAATTGTAGAAAAGGAACGTTAATGCCATATTCGCATTTGTTTGAAAAAGACAAGGTTTTATGTTCGTGCAACCATATCACGATAGGGGAGGCTGTAGAGTTTATAAAATCAAGTGGGATCACGACAGTTGAAGAGTGGATAGACTCGGATGAACTGTCTGCCGGTGACAAATGTGAAGCGTGTATAGAAGACGGGACTGAAAATGACGGGGTGACTTTGGCGGTCATTCTTTCTCAAGTTAAACAGGGAAAGCTTTAGCTTCTTCAGAAAACTTTCGTTTCTTTGGTAAAGTTCTAGGTTTTAGGTCTGTAACCCTTTCATAAACTCTGATATATGTTCCTGAAAGTCTTCCATAAGCAGTGTAGGAGTGCGTTTTTTATTAAAAATCAAAGAGAAATCACGCATAAAGTGATGGTTCTTAATCGGTATTTGAAACAGTTTTTTCTCTTTGAGCTCCTGAAGGACAGAGATCCGAGGCAAACAACTGATATAGCTTGGATCAAGAAGTAAAAAGTTTTTGATCGTCTCGGTCTGTTCCAGTTCGAGTACGATGTTCAACTCCTTGTCTACCGGTTTTATCTGGTTCAAAAAGACAGAACGTGTTCCTGAACCTTTTTCTCTTAGAACCCATTTTTTAGGTGAGAGAGTGTCGATAAAGTGTTCACTCTGTAAGGCTTTGTTGGAGCTGACGACAATGAGCTCATCAGGTGCTATG
>JBFFSC010000039.1:0-12622 GCA_041572615.1 Sulfurimonadaceae bacterium | reverse complement strand
TGCACGAAAACCGTGTGTACGTTTACGAGGTGTATTATGCGGTTGGTAAGTACGTTTCATGTAAGCGTCCTTCTATTATTTTTAATCGTGCAATTCTAGTTAAGTTTTACTTAAAGCCCCATAAAGACAAAGCAGAAAAGCGATATCATCCTTCTAGTGCTTCATTTTTATAATGCGTTCACTCTCCTTATAGAATCTTTCCCATGACCCCTCTTCAGCATTGACACTAAAAAGAGCACCTTCTTCATCGAACTCTTTACTATTAATCTCTATACCCAGGCCCTGCAGCCTATATTCGATCAAGGTAATATCACTGTATTGAACATTGAACACATGGCTTTGCAATTTGACATAGGGCAAAAGCCTGCTCTTTTCGATAACCCCATTACAGGCATCCGAATATGCCCGTACAAGACCGCCGGTACCCAGCTTGGTCCCCCCAAAGTAACGAACAGTTATGACAGCCGCGTTGATAAGTTCGTTCCCTGCAAGTGCTGCTAGTGTCGGTTTTCCGGATGTCCCTTTTGGCTCCCCATCATCACTGCAGTGCTCGACTATCTGATCAAACTCGTTGATATAGCGCCAAGCTACGACAAAATGCCGTGCCTTAGGATGCTCGACTCGAAGCTGCTGCAGTGTCTGTTCATATAAAGTATAGGGGACAAGATGAGCAATAAACTTGGACTGTTTAATCTCTATCGTATTGCTCGTGTGATCTTGGACAGTTTTCATAAACACAAGTCTAACTAAGAGAGGCTTTAAATTGAATTTTGTTAGACTTCCGTATGTATAAAAAAGCACATGAACGACTTTACCAGTGGTACCGAATCCATGGACGCCATGAGCTCCCTTGGCGCAACACTGACGATGCCTACAAGATATGGATCAGTGAGATCATGCTGCAACAGACCCAGGTCAAGACAGTCCTGGAACGATTCTATTTTCCATTTATAGAGAAATTTCCGCGCCTTAAGGACCTTGCTACTGCCAGTGAAGACCAGGTACTGAAAATGTGGGAAGGCCTGGGCTACTACACCCGTGCCAGAAATCTGCATAAAACAGCACAACTTGTCCAAGTGAATCTACCCCAGACCGTCAGTGAGCTTGTCAAACTTCCGGGAATCGGTCAAAGTACCGCACATGCCATAGCTGCTTTTGCCTACAAGACACCCGTACCTATCATGGATGCGAATGTCAAGCGCATCCTTTATCGGTTATTCGCACTTAAAAAAGGAACAGACAAAGAACTTTGGCAAAAAGCTTACGATTTCTTTGATGCTTCCCGTCCTTATGACTTCAATCAGGCAATGATGGATTTGGGTGCAACTGTCTGTACCAGTAAATTTGCTCTATGTTCACAATGTCCTTTCAATCAAATATGCAAAGCCGTAGATGATCCTCTGCTCTACCCTCAGAAGAAGGTCAAAAGAGCCGTCCCTATTCGCAAAAAACATATCATTATCCATCACTACAAGGGAAAATTTGCCCTTAAACAGAGGGAGACCCGTTTTTTAAATGGCCTATGGGGCTTTAATGAGTATGAAGTGGATGAAGAGATTATTATGACTAAGACGATAGGAGAGATCTCACATACCTATTCCCACTTCAAACTCGAAGCCAAGGTCCATCTTCATCATAAATATGTCGAAGAGTATGAATGGTTCACACGTGCACAGATCAAGGAACTTGCACTTTCTGCTGCCGACCATAAAGCCTTGGCCCTGCTGGAACAGGCCCATTAGACATGGCCAAAAAACATATCAATGCGAAAGTAGATATTATAATTGGGTCTGTAGTCATGTTGTTCATGCCAATTGACTCCCGGTCCTATCTCATAAAAAAGCCACTCTTTCCAAAAGTTTTCTCTCCAGCGCATCAGGAATAGATAATTAAAAACCCTGTTCTCTTCTTTTATGACCGGCGGGTCACTATCAACAATAATATTCTCGTATTTGGTACTTCCGTTAAACCCCAGATTAAAACTTAAAGCCCTGTGCTTTCTCGGTGTCCAGAAGTATTGAATAAAACCATCATAATGCATTCCCTTGACATGTGACTTCGTCCCCCTGTCTACGACAAAACGAAGCAATGTATGCTCACTTGTCTGTGTATCAAAGTAAAGCTCGGTTATCTCAGAGAACTCGTCTTCCAAAGAATATAAAAAAGTCTGTACCGGTTCAAGGCTCCAACGTCCTAATTCAGTCTTGTAGCTGAAACGTGCTCTTGCAAAGGGGTCGATCCCTCTAAAACCGATCGAATATCGCGGTTTGATACCAAAGCGTTCTTTTGCAAAAGTCTCCACCCCGATGGAAGGCGAGTTCTCTTCACCGGACTGTCCAATATTGTTTGCATTATCATTGTTTAAGTCTTCAATGAAAATCTTCAAACGTTTTTTACTGCGTCCCAGTCCCAACCTTGCTCGCACGGTAAGATTGTTTTGCTCCTCTTCCAATGAATTGAATTTTTGAATGTAGCTCACACGAATAAAGGACTTGTCACGCTCTTCAAGGAGTTTACGTGTCAAGAAGAACTCATCGACTATCTCACGTTCAGGCAGAGGCTTCTCCTCAACCCTCAACTGTTCAGCCAGGCTCTGATTGTTCTCACTTGATACAATTGTTGTCTTCGTACTGTTTTTATCACTGACATTATTATCTATTGTATTAATGTCTGAAAATAGAGTTGTATTCTGATCTGAAGACTCAGCTTCCCCGCCAAAAAAGTCATATATTCCCAATATGGCCCCATCAATACTGACACCCCATTCATGTACTTTTAGATCGATAGCATCATGGGCGATATCGATATAACTCGGTTCATATTCCACTGAACTGTTGATATCATCCGAGGCTCCGAACAATACGATACTTATACATAAAATAAGGACTATTAACTTCATAGGTATAAAGATAACTGTTTTTAATATTGTACGAGCTTAATCAAAGCAGAATAATCCTTATAAACCCTGTTGCCTGACATTTTCATGAAACTCCTACTCACTTTGAGGGGTCGATATAATAAATATAGTCTGACAGCCCATGTTCAGGCTTCTTCTTAAAACAGGGAAGCAGCGTTGCATATGGCTTGTCGGAGTAACGTGCAAAACGCATGTTTACCCCGAGTCCTGATCTTAGGTGCATGGCTCCTATGAAAACAATCAGTTTGTCTTTAGGCGTTTTAAGTACCTTTTGAGCGATCAGAGCACTCTCCTGCCCCATCTTCTCATCCCATGCCACCTGGACTCTGTACATCCTGTCGATACACTCTTGAGTACTTTCTTCTTTAAGTGCGGCATGACAATGACTCAGGTATGGTGCAAGCATCTGTTGATGAAGGCTGACATTCATATCCAGACTCCGATAAAACTCTGCCTCCTTTGGACTCATCTTGTCAAGTTGAAGCAAGGATATCTTCTTTCGTTCCTCATTGCTCAGGTTTATGCCATACATCTTCCCTTCGGTCTTTTTGAGCGTATTATAGATCAGTTCAAAACCTTCAAATTCATACCCCACGCGCTTTTCCCAATCCACCTCTTTAAGAAATGATTTTTTATCCAGTCTATCATCAAGAAAAAGAGACAATGCTTCATCATGTGCAGGGGTAAACCACTCATTCGCCAAATGCAGTGTATAGTGTTCCCCTAAGCTTTCGATCAATTCAGCTGTGAAAGCATGTACACGATTACTGTTATGAAAATCTCCTATGAAGATCACCGGATAGGCTTGAAGCTGTTTGATCAGTCTCTCTTTGGAAATCGTTCTGGCTTCTTTAAAGGAGTATATTGTCCCTTCACGTTCAAAACCTGGTGTATGATAGAGTACCTGCTCTTTTGCACAGGCGCTAAACAGTATCAAAACTATCCAAAATAATAAAAAACTGCAAACTTTTGCTTTCACACAGATCCTTCAATTTTTAGTGATATAATTATACACTTATCATATCAAAGCGGATGGAAATGAAACTTTTAAATAATTTGAAACATTACATCTATACGGGACTAAGAGAGGTTCTTGTCTATCACCATAGCTCCTTGGAGTTCCGTGCAAAAACCTTTGCGGTCATCATCGCCGCCAATCAGCACCCATCAGATTGTGATTATCAAATTGTCTATGATGCGGGTATGAAGATCTATAAAGAGGCTGATCGGGCCAATATGCTTTTGTTGACAACACGCGAATATGTACAAAAAGTACATAAAAAGAATAGCTTGAGTATCGATGACCTTATTGATGACATTCGTACAGAACTCCGTCAAATACCAAGATATGCTTTAAAAATATCTCCTGAACAACTCTTTCCCTTGATTGAGTGTACCATAGATGAAGACACATCAACCTATCAGATCCGTATCATTGAATTTTTAGAACGGATGAAAAGCGAGTATTCCCAATGAAACCATTTTTAGTAGCTTGCCAGGCAGCTCTGCTGGCTCTTTTAATGACTGCCTGTTCTGAAGAGGCCCAACCTTATGAAGAGGTAAATACGACTCTTACAAGCTCCCAGGAACAAGGCCATATCCAGACCCATTAAGGATTAGAAACAGACAATAAACCCTGTTAAGGTCTATATGGTTCTAGTTCATAACCCTCATTCATAAGCTTCATCACACCGCCCGCAAGGTTTTTGACGTTATAGCCTTCTTGCGCCATAAAGTTTGCGATTTGTGCTGTACGTGAACCTGTACGGCAGATCAAACCGATCTCTGTCTCTTTTCCTCCAAGAGCATCCATTGCTTTTAAAAAGCCTACAGCATCATAGTTTCCCATATAATCAAAAAACGTAATCGTATGCGAACCGGGTACAATCCCTGTCTCTTCCCACTCCATCGGTGTACGTATATCTACTATTTTCATGTCTGAACGTTCCAACAACTCTTTATCCGGATAAATATTCATAATATACCTTAATCTTAATAATTTGTCGGAATTATATCAAAACAAAAAAAAGGAGAAAAATATTGAATTTTTTTTTAAGGAAAGTATCAATCTAAGGGAAGTGTGAACGAGAAACAGGCACCTTTATCCTCATTTTTTACAGCCAATCTTCCTCGACAATGTTCTTCAATAATCAACTTTGACATATACAATCCAAGACCAGTTCCATCAATTTTTTCTTTTGTCGTAAAATAGGGATCAAAGATATAGGGCATATTCTCTTCTGCAATACCACCTGCATTGTCACATATCATTAATGAAAGCTCTTCATCAGAGTTTTTTGTCTTAATAATGATCTTAGGTGCTTCTACTCTTTTTTCTATCAAGACATCCTGTGCATTCTTCAGCAGATTCAAAAGGACCTGCTGAAGTTCATTGGGATAGGAGTGAAACATCACCTTTGCATCCAAATAGGTCTCAACAATAATACCATTACTCTCCAATGAACTGCCGATAATATGTAAAGCTCCCAAAGTGATATCATTGAGACTTGTGGAACTTTTATCTTTGTTAGGCTTGAAAAAGTTTCTAAAGTCATTGATCGTCGTGGAAAGATATTGCGTATAGGTATTGATACTTTGCAGACTCTTCTCTATGAATGCTTCATCATAGTCGCCAAGCTGTATTTTTATACTTATTGAGCCCGTTGTTGCTGAAATGGCAGAGAGTGGCTGACGCCACTGATGAGCTATCATGGATAGCATCTCTCCCATCTGAGCCAGACGTGACTGAGCCAACATCTGTTTGTCCTTATGCCGATTTACCGCTACCTCTTTTGCAACCCTTTCTTCCAATGATAAGTTGATGTCTTTCAGTTCTGCTTGTGATTGAGCATAAAGCTTGTTCAATTCAACCAGACGTTTCACATTCTGGTTGACATCCCAGGTCGTTGAAGGAACAATGACCGTATAGATAAAGATCATAAAAGCGATAGCATAATGTAATGAGTCGCCATAGATAAGAAAAGAGACCATCAACAATAATAGTACCGGCAGGTTAAAAGCCAGATATACCGGATAAAGTGGACTTAGAGTCGTCAGTGAACCAGCGCTTAGACCAACAATAAGGGTCAAAACCATATATTCATAGGGAGAAGGTGCATAAATGACACACAAAATACTCCCCGTACCCCACATGACACCTGCACTCAAAGTCATTAGAATATGCTGGAACTGAAACCTTTTTTTAAGCTCTTTTGTCAATTCAATATCTTTATAATACTTGGCAACATACAATCGTATTATTGGATATAAAAGTTGTATCACAGTCCATGGAATAAGAATAGAAGAAGGAATATATCCATATAAAAACCATACATAGATAAGTGTAGCAGCGAAATATGCTGCACTTGACTTATAGGTCACAGAGATGAAAAGATGTATCAATTCATCGTAGCATTCAGTTATATTATAGCGTTCACGTAATTCTCTGATCTTGTTTAGCATGAATACCCCTACTCGATATTCTATGATAACAAAAAATACTAAAAAATAACTGTAGAAATTATACAAGAAAAAACGTTCAGGGTCGAAAAAATCTCTTCAGAAATATTACCGAACGCCGCATTGATTGATACAAAACTAGCCGTGGCGGTCACGAAGTGAAGTTTCTCGGCGTCCCTATAAAGAGAAGCGTTCTGGATCGAAAAAGCTCTCTTCTGAGATATTACCGAAGGCTGCGTTGATGGAGACAAAAATATCCGGATATTTTTTTTCCATATCTGCCAACATATCTTTCATCGATGCACGTGCATGAGGCATTTTAATATCAAAACGCATCGCCGGGCAAGCCTCGTCTCCAATCGCTTCCAAGTCATTGTCTTTGACAAACCCCATAAGCTGACGTTCCCGCATCTGTATAAGCGGGCGAATAACGACTATACCATTACCCGCACGATACTTTGGTGCCAATCCTCGCATCTGACCATTATAGATAAGGTTCATGAAAAAACTCTCTGCCGCATCATCAAGATGATGCCCAAGAGCAAGTTTATTACAGCCCAACTCCTGTGCAACGGAATATAAAGAGCCACGGCGCATACGCGAGAAAAAGGAGCAGAATGATGAGTTCTTTCTTATCTTCTCTTGTGCAGTCTCGTAAATCTCCGTATCTTTGACAAGGTATTTAATCCCATACTCTTCACAATGCTTGGCAAGATAATCAAAGTTCTCACCCATACCGTATGAGACTGTTACCGCTATGAACTCAAAATCAAACGGAGCCCGACGCTGCTGTTCTCGCATCGCATGGATCATCGTCAGTGAGTCTTTTCCCCCGGAGAGTCCCACAAGGACCTTGTCACCCTCTTCTATGAGGTTAAAGGCGGCATTGGTCTTTCCCAGCTGGGACATGATCTTTTTTGAGGGTGTTATCGACTTCTGTTTATCCAATATGCTCAACCATTTTAATAATAAAGGCTGCACTCTCTTTCGCTGAGCTCTCAAGAAACTCATCGAATGAAAAACTGGCATCCATGTCAGCAGCATCGGAGATAGCTCTCAGGATAAAGAAAGGGACATTCATCGCATCACAGACACAAGCGACAGAAGCACCTTCCATCTCAAGGGCATCAGCGTTAAAGGTATCGCCTATCCATTTGTTGCGCTGTGGATCTGCAACAAACTGATCACCTGTAGCTATCGTTCCTTCCATAAGCTCCAGACCCATCTCAACTGCCACGTTCTTTGCTTTAGCGACGAGTGAAGCATCTGCTTCTATAAATTGTTTTCCCTCAGGAACATACCCATAAGGATGACCAAATGCCGTGATGTCCAGGTCATGCTGACACAACTTTGTTGCAGCGATCAGGTTTCCGATCTTCAATTTTGGGTTGATCGCACCGGCAACACCTGAAAACAGAAGCAGTTCCGCACCAAACTTCTGTAACATTGTAGTCGCTGTTAATGTCGAGAACACTTTACCGATTTTCGAATAAGCGATGACCAGATCATGTCCGGCATAACTTGCTTCATAATATTTGTTACCGGCATATTCTTCAAGCCTGTATTGACCAACCTTCTCTAAAAGAGGAGCGATCTCTTCAGGCATTGCCCCCATGATTGCTATTTTCATACTTATTCTTTCCTATACGTCGTTTTTAATGATCTGTTTCTGCGCAAAATGCAGTTGCCTGTTAAGTTCAAAGCTCTTTGTCTCTGCTTCAAACCCTTTCAATTCAGCCTCTTTCTCACCTGAAGGTGTAATAATCATTGATGATCCCCAAAAACCTATTCCGTCTTCAAATCCTACACGATTCACAAAGACGACATAGGAGCCGCACAGAAGTGCTGTCGTTTTCAAGATGGCTTCCCATTGTGCTTTGATCAACAAGCCTTCATCTTTGAAGTCTCGTACCGGAGAGTTCGCCAGAACATAGATAATCTCCGGTTTTTTACAGGAGAGTTCGGCAATACTTTCGGCTCTCCAGAGATCTTCACACACAACAACCGCTGTATTTCCGTACACCGTTTTGAAAAACTCTATACTATCACCCTGAAAATAGTAACGGGCTTCTTCAAACATCCCGTAATTCGGCAAATGTACCTTATGATGGACATGAAGGACTTCCCCTTTTGAAAAATAGATCCCGGCATTAAAGATACGATGGTTTTGTCGAAGCGCACAACCCAAGACAATGTCGATGTTATGACTCGCTTGGACAAAACAATCCAGCTCTTCCAATGTAAAAGCATCCTCGTAGACCTTGTCCTGCAGTAAATAACCATTAAGAGAGAGCTCAGGAAAAACGATAACATCTGCATCACAAGACTTGATCTCCTGCAGATGCATGTCAACATTTGATCTGTTGAGTTTAGGTGAAACCTGAGCTAAGCAGACTTTCATTATGCCAGTTCAGCCAATACTGCTTCTAAGCTTTCCATATCAAAGATGTTATAGTTTTTCATCTCTTTATTGATACGTTTGTTCATACCAGTTAATACTTTTCCGTTTCCGAACTCGATAGCCGTATCGACATCACCTGCAATCGCTTCAATACTCTGCTTGTATTTTACCGGCTGTGTAAGCTGTTCCGTCAAAAGCTTCAGCGCTTCTTCTTTTGTCGAGTAAGCTGTCGTTGTTACATTGGAGATGATAGGTGCAGCAAAGGTGTCTTTTAACACGGCCTGCATCTTCTCTTTCAAAGGTGCTTGAGCCGGTTCTAAAATCGGACAATGAGAAGCAACCGACATATTCAACAACATCGCTCGTTTAGCCCCGGCTTCTTTAAACACGGATTCCATTGAAGCCAGATCAGACTTCATTCCGGCAACGACCAGTTGTCCGTCCTGATTATAGTTTGCTGGCCACACCTTTTTACCCTCAGCTTGTGCTGCGGCACAGATCTCTTCAACTTGTTCATCTTTAAGACCAAGAACAACCATCATCGATGCATCGATCTCATCACAAGCCCCTTGCATCAACTTGCCACGAGCATTAACAAGCTCGACAGCATCGATAGGATCCAGTGCACCAGCCGCTGATACAGCTGAAAACTCACCCAGAGAGTGTCCAAGAAGCAGTGTCGGTTTAATACCCGATCTTTCGGCAAACAAAGCATGTGCCATCAGGCTAACTAAAAGAATCGCAGGTTGTGTGTTTTCTGTCTTGTTGATATCTTCATTTTCTTCAAAAAGAAGTTTTTCAAAATCAATCCCTGTTCGCTCTGATGCATCTACCATCATCTGCTTTGCAAGTGGTGAGTTCTCGACAAAACTCTTACCCATACCGATTGTTTGACTCCCTTGTCCCGGGAAGATAAACGCTACTTTACTCATGATTTAAATATTCCTTGTTCTCAGCTATTTTTTTACGCAGTGTATTTCGATTGAGTCCCAACTTATCAGAAAGTTGTAACTGTGTTTTGAATTTTTCCAGGCCCGCATTAATCAGTGGTGCTTCATAGAGATATAAAAAGTTTCTATAATCACTGTTGCCACCCATCTTCTCTTTTAAAAAACTCTCCATAAGCTCCATTAACTCAAGTTCATTGATACTTTGAAATTGGGTCTTCATATAGACATAACGACGAACTGAATGGGCATTCTGCTCAAGATTGACACGAGAGATATCAATATCTATCTCCACATTCTCATCAATATCAAACACTTGACGGGCTTCATCCAAAAAGTGCTGTGTTAAAGCTTTGATATCTTTCTTACGCTCGGACAATGGAGGAAGATAGACTTTGATCCCGAAAAACCTGTCTATGATCTCTGTATTGAACAGTCCGCTTGCCAATGCAATAATACGTACCTCATATTTATCTACCAGTACTTTAAAGTTATCAAAGTTCGGTATCTTGTCAAAGTTTGAAATTATAATGGTCTTGTTCGAACTTAATGTGTCCTCTAATTCATTATAACGCCGTGCATCAACAATAGGTGCATTAGGAAGAATATATTTTGCTAAGCTCTTTTTTCCAGTACCGCTTTGACCAAAAATAAAAGCATTAACCGGCAGACCCTTAAGCAGGTTTGCCGTTTTCAATGCCTCAAGTGAAGCATCGGATTTTGCTATGAAATTAGTGACATCCACAGCCCGTACCACAGCTCCCGCCAGTTGCAGGTTGAGCATTTTCAGCAGGGATACCTGTCATTGCTTCTTCAGCAGTTGCATCACGTACTGTTGCTACTGTCACTGTGAACATCAAGTCTTGACCAGCCAATGGATGATTATAGTCAATCGTTACGGCTTCGTCTTTGATCTCTTTAACCGTTACTTGTACAGTCCCACCATCTTCACTTTGACCATAAAGGCTCATACCCTCTGTAAGATCGATACCGGCAAACTGCTCTTTTGGAACTTCTTGAAGTGCTTCTGCATTGTATTCACCGTAAGCCTTTGCTGCAGGAACAAGGATATCACCTTTTTCTCCCATGCTCATCTTACATACTTCTTCTTCAAGACCTGGGATGATTTGTTGTTTACCGATCATAAATACAAGTGGCTCACCACCTACATTGCTGTCTACAACTTGTCCGTTGCTCTTTACTTCATATTCGATTGATACGATTTGGTTATTTTCAATTGCCATTTTTTTTTATCCTTAATAATGATTAAATAATCATCATTTATTTTTTGTGATTTTATCATAAGATACTTTAAGCTGTCTTACCTGTTTAAATTGCTTGATATTTTAAGATAAGGCCTGCGTACGGAAAAGCTTCTTATTTAAGAAACTTTTCCGCTTTCTTTGCCTCTGAGGAGTTGGGGTATTTGGCGACCAATGCCTGAAAGAATTGCTGAGCACCTTCTTCATCCTTGGTCTTTTTTAGAGCAATAGCTGTATGCAACATCAATGTCGGCATATATTTCGCCTTTGAATAGCGCTTTGCACTCTCTTTATAGTAGGCGATTGCGTTACTGTACTCATCGAGACTGAAATATGCCTCACCAATATAATAATGAGAACGTGCCGGCTTATAATGCTTGGCGATCAAATGTTCGTACATATCGATCGCATCAGCATACTTCTCTTTTTTAAACAGTGCGTCTGCATCTTTTTCGACTTGTGCATTGCTTTTGTTGTCTAAAGGATTACTGCCGCCTTTGGCAATCTTTTTTAACTGCTTGGAGACATCCAGTTTAAAACTGTTGATCTCTTGTGCCAGTCTGTTATACTCTTCCTTACTGACATAACTGCTGTTGATCGTGTCGATCAATGAACTGAGTTCACCCATTACCGTCTTAAGCTGCTTGATGTTCTCATCATGGTTGAGAATGATCTCATCAATCTTTTGCTCCATCTGAGATGAAGAGTCTTTCATCACAGCCATCTCGTCTTTTAATGATTGCAATGAAAGTTTGTCATCATGCCCTTTTTCATTCAGACCTTCGACAATACTTTTCATTCCTGAAAGAGACTCTTCGACACTGGTAATACGCGAACGGTTTTTACGGACCGTGCCTTCAATATCACTGATCGTCTCTTTATTGTCAAGAATGGATTTTTCGGCTTTTGTTAAACCGTATGGGGAAGGATTGTTAAGGTCACCCGCTCCAAATGCAGATTTCTCTGCATAAAGAGAGAGTGGAAGTAAAAAAGAGCTTAGTAATAAAAGCCTTCTCATTATGGAAGAAGTTTAAAGTCTACTCTACGGTTTTGTGCCCAACATGCTTGAGTCTGTTCTGTACATACTGGATTACTTTCACCAAAGCTGACCATAGTGATACGCTCTGCCGCAACACCATCTGCAACTAGTGCATCTTTAGTTGTTTTAGCACGTTTAAGACCTAGTGCGTAGTTATATTCGTCACTACCCCACTCATCACAGTTACCTTCAAGTTTTACATTGTAAACAGAAGCACCTGCTTTTGCAATAGCCGAATTGGCTTTAAGTGTGTCTTCCATGTCAGCTCTGATCTCGAACTTGTCAAAATCAAACTGAATGCTTAGAAGTTTAGCCTCTAATGCGCTTAAACTCTGCTCATTGGCATCAGCACTTCCAGATTGGTCGATAGCACCATCTTCAAGTCCGCTTGTTTGCGTTGCACTTGGGTCTTGTACCTCAACACTGTCTGTTTGCGCTGTTTCGCTTGTGGCATCAATTGCCGGATCTTTTTGACTACACCCTGAAAACAAAAGTAGTGCAGCTACTGCACTGATAGCTAGAAGATTTTTCATCTTTAGTGTCCTTTTTAAAAATTAGTCCGATTTTAACGAAGATAATCTTAAACTAATGATATAC
>JBFFSC010000038.1:0-12692 GCA_041572615.1 Sulfurimonadaceae bacterium | reverse complement strand
TTCAAAATATAGGTTATACTTATAAATAACCTTGCACAGAAAGGATAACTATGTCTAATGAAGATCACAATATGGATCACACACCGACATCGTGGGACAAGGAGTCTACAGTATCTGCTTTGCAATCCTCAGACTTGGATCTTTGTGGGGTACGAAGGGACATAATTCGTTTCGCAATGGATCATGCCATTCGTGATATACGGACCTATTCAGGATATAAGGGGGATCTGCTCGTCGAGATTACGACTATCGATCCCGATACGGTAAAGGTTTTAACAGCCAAAGCAGAATCATTAGGAATGGAAACCGTTGTCAAAAATAAAAATACCATAGGTATCTATGAAGTCTACTGTATTACACCCGACCCACACATTTATGAACTGAAAGAGCCCGACTAAAGATAACACTCTTTCTGATCCACTCTAAACGCTGTTTGACAAAACGGCTGCTTTGCACTATCATTTCGAAATTATAAGTGAGGAAGCGATGAGAACACCCAAGGGCTTTGGTAAAAACTACTTTTCATTATCAGCCATCTGTGCCTATTCATCTGCTACCGTACTGCATGCGCAGTGCACTTCCTTCATCCATTCGTCGCACAATATCTGTTTCGAAACATTGGAAGAGGAAGACGATCCTCTTGAAGAGCTTGAAGTATTGCAGGAGAGTGCCTACACAATAAACACCTCCTCATGTCATTGCAATTGCTATTTTAAACGACTTCTGTACAGACTCACCCAAATCTTCAAATTTCAACCCCAGACCTTCTTCATCTACCTTAAAACAAGATCAGGAATCTCACCGCCATCTCTGCTATTCAACTCAACAACACGCTAAAAAATCAAATCAGGAAAACATATGAAAAAAACACTACTTTTGTCACTAGTATGTGCTTCACTTATAGCACAAGAGATCTTCACACTAGAAGAACAAACAATAACGGCTTCTCAGATCCCACAAGATGAGCTAAGCTATACAGCCCCTGTTGAGACCTATACAACTCAAGATATAGAAAACTCAAAATCAAAAAGCATCTATGATTTTTTAAACCAAGAGACATCTGTTGCAGTCTTACCGAGTTATGGTAATCAGTTTGCACAAAAAATTGATATGCGTGGATATGGTATAGGAGATGGTTTTCAAAACATCGTTGTCGTTGTTGATGGCAGACGTTTAAATAACATCGACGGTGCTCCTCAACTTCTTGGATCAATTCCTATTGACTCAATTGAAAAGATTGAAATATTAAAGGGTGCTGGTTCAGTAGTATATGGTGACGGAGCAAATGCTGGTGTTATCAGTATCACTACAAAAGATTTTAATGGAGTGAACTTTAAAGCCTATGGCGGAAACTTTGACACCGGTTATGGATCTTTTGGTGCTGGTTATAGTTCTGACCTGTTCTCACTCTCTGCTTTTGGTGATTATTTCGAAACAGATGGTCAACGTGACCTTGATTCAAGTGGGACTCAAAAAGATTCGTCACGTTCAAAGAATGGGTCATTTGATCTGAAACTCTATCCAGTGGATAATCTTGAGTTACGTTTAGGTTGGGCAGCGACTAGAATCAACACTTATTATGCAGATCCTTTGTCACTTGAGCAATACAAGACTGATCCAACTCAAGATTCCCCTCCAGCTTATTTTGGTGATTCAACATTTTCAAATCAATATTTTTCGACTGACCTATGGAGTTTCGGATTATCATATGATTTAAGTGCTCAATGGGAAATCAACGCCAATATCTTTTTAGAAGACAAGGAATCCGATTATTTCTCAACTGCTTATACAACCAATGCAGACTATGATTACAACTCAGGTGACTTGAGTTTAAAATATTCTGATAATCATTTAAATGTTCTTTTTGGAACATCAATCTTTAATGGAGAAAGACAAGGAAATTCCAATACAACTACAAAAGACAATCTAGCAGGCTTTATCAAGGCAAACTATCTTAATGGAAATCATACTCTTTCAGCTGGACTTAGAATAGAAAAAGTCACTTATGAATATACACCTAGCACAGGAAACAACCTTAAGCAAGATGACACTCTTGAAGCATATGAGTTAGGATACAACTATAAACTCAATAATGAACAGTCACTTTTTGCAAGTTTTTCACACTCATTCCAAGCAGCAGACATCGATCGTTTCTTTACGAGCCATTATGGCCCAGGGTTTGTCTTTTTGGGAACATTTTTCAATGGGTTCATCAAGCCAATGACAGCCAATACCTATAATATTGGATACAACAACTTTGTAAAAAATAATAAATTCAAAGCCACTGTTTTTTATGCAGATTTATCTGATGAAATTTTTTATGACCCATCTATTGTTAATCCAGACAGTGTATTCGATGGTGCCAATACAAACCTTGACAAGACGTCTAAGCTTGGCTTTGAGCTTTATGATAAATACCTTGTTTCTGACAACCTATACCTAAGTGCAAACTATACATATATCGAAGCAACTATCGAAAAAGACGATAACAAGAATATTGAGAACAAAAGACTTCCAGGTGTATCGAAACACAACCTTACTGCTAGTGTAGGTTATGCACCGACAAATAAAAGTAAACTGATTGCATCTCACACTTACCGTTCATCTGCCTATGCTATAGATGATTTTGAAAACGCTTTGTCACAAAAACAAGAAGCTTATAACTCAACTGATGTGACAGCTTCATACCAATATGATGAACATATCGAGGTTTTTGCTAAAATACAGAATCTTCTTGATGAAGACAATGCTATCTGGACAGGAGATGACCAAATTTATCCTGTCAACTTTCAACGTGCATTTCAAATTGGTCTAAATGGAAAATTCTAACTAAGGAAATCTCCCATGCTTAAGAACAGTATTAATATTAGAAAGTTTATCGCGTATAAATTCTTTAATTCGCTGTTTTTAGGCTTATCTGTGGGGACTATCTTTATTATCTACACCCCTTTGGAACCTTCCATATAC
The DNA here is from genome assembly GCA_041572615.1 of Sulfurimonadaceae bacterium. Lineage (GTDB taxonomy): Bacteria > Campylobacterota > Campylobacteria > Campylobacterales > Sulfurimonadaceae. The sequence goes on along the minus strand of JBFFSC010000038.1, from coordinate 9,725 downwards.
TCTTTGGGAGGGGTGTTTCTTGCCCTGTCAATGTTGGTGATTGCCAAGTTCTATACCAAGATCTTAAACCGCTACTATTTCTTTAGGATATCCTTTCTGGTCGAAATAGTTATGGCAAGCCTGATCGTCTATTTCCTGCTTGCCTCCTATGGATACATAACGGCCCTTATTGTTTATATCGGGTATCAAAGCACCTTTGCCTTCGGCTCATATCTGGTGCGTGCAGAGACTATCTTACTGCCCAAGGCCAAGCTCTTGACCTTCCTGGATGTCACCAAACAGAAAGGGTACCTTGCCGGCATGGTCTTGTCCTATCTCTTCTACAAGTTCCTGGAACTTGGCTATCATGTTCAAGATGCTCAGGAAAAGGTCTATTTTCTTCATTTTCTGCTTTTTATGATCGAGAGCATCACCATGCTTTATCTTTACCTTGCTTTTAAAGATCCAAGATAGTATCTATTAACACTCATGTAACATTTAAATCTTATAATTATTATAAGATAATATTTCATATAAAGGTTTTACATGGAATCAGCTGATTTATTGACTATATTTATTGTGGCTTTATTGGGTTCTGTCGGACACTGTATCGGTATGTGCGGAGGTTTTGTGCTGGCCTACTCCACATCAAAGATCGAAGCCGGGCGTTCAAAGGTTTTTCAATCCTTTGCTCATACCCTCTACTCACTGGGACGGATATCAGCGTACATGCTTATCGGTGCTGTATTCGGTTACCTGGGAAGTGCAATAGGCTTTACATTGACCTCAAAAGGGATACTCTTTATCATTATCGGGATATTGATGGTATTGATCGGTATCTCGTTAAGTGGTAAACTCAGGTTTTTGACACTCATCGAGCATTCTTTGGCACAGTCCAAGGTGTTTAAAAAGCTTTTCAAGATTGTCATCCAATCCAAATCACTTCCGAGTTTTTATGTGATGGGGGTGTTAAACGGTCTGATTCCCTGTGGCCTTGTCTACTTCTTTGCCACGGCATCAGTCGCTTCGGGTTCTGCCTTTATGGGAGCCGTAGTGATGGGCATCTTCGGTCTTGCAACCGTTCCCGCTCTTTTTATCCTGGGTATGTTAAGCAGTTTTATATCGCAGATGTCATGGAGAAAGCATGTCTTGATGATAGCTTCTGTTATTATTGCCTTGTACGGGGTTTATACAGGCTTTAAAGGGTTTATGATGATACAAAACCCGGAGATGATCAAATCAAAGATGATGGATATGAAAAAAGAGTTAAACGATAAGAAGGAAAACTTGCTCTGACCAAGAAGCGCCCTTTGCTCTCTTAGTCTGCTTTAGACTTTTCATAAAAACAGTTGGTCGCCTGGACAAACCCGTCCACACTACCACAGTCAAAACAAGCCGTGGCGGTCGCGAAGCGATGTTTATTCTACGTTAGGATTTACTCTTTTCATAAAAATAATTGGTTGCTTGAACAAATCCGTCTACACTACCACAATCAAAACGTTCACCCTTGAACTTGTATGCGATGACCTTCCCGTCTTTTGCCATACTTAAAAGTGCATCCGTGATCTGGATCTCCCCTCCCTTACCCGGCGGTGTCTGGGCAATAACGTCAAAAATATCCGGTGTCAGAATGTAGCGTCCTATGATAGCAAGGTTTGACGGGGCGTCTTTCGGGTCCGGTTTTTCAACCATGTCCGTGACTCTGTAGACACCTTCTTCAAGCTCTTCACCTGCTATCACGCCATACTTGTTTGTCTCTTCTTCAGGCACCTCTTCGATGGCAACGATACAGCATTGATACTTTTCATACAATGCCACCATCTGTGAAAGCACGCCACCATTATCCTGACCATCACACAGGTCATCGGCGAGAATAACCGCAAACGGTTCCCTCCCGATCAGTGTCTCACCGGTCAGGATTGCATGGCCTAAGCCCTTCATCTCCACCTGACGTGTATACGAGAAGGTACATTGATTGATGAGTGAACGTATTTCGGTAAGATAATGCTCTTTTGGCGTACCCAGGATTTGATGCTCAAGTTCATAGGAGATGTCAAAATGATCTTCGATGGCGCGCTTACCGCGTCCTGTGACGATTGCCATCGTATGCATACCCGCATCTACCGCTTCTTCCACACCATATTCGATCAACGGACGTGTCAATACGGGAAGCATCTCTTTGGGCATCGCCTTGGTTGCAGGCAGAAAACGTGTACCGTAACCTGCCGCCGGAAATAAACATTTCTTGATCATCAAAAAACCTATCTGTATAAAATTCAACGAATTATACCCATCAAATATAACACTCAGTTGAGAGTAAGGCAATCAAACTGTCGAGTCATACTGTGTGAGCAGTACCATGATGCTGTTTCCATGGATCACACAAGTAGATATTTGAATGATTTTTCAAGGGGCCAGAATCTGTGACATCGTGATCAAGAATCGTCGACCTGCCTTTTAGGTTCTATAGTGAGATTATTGTAACAGAACCTGATTACAATTATCTCACAAAAGAGGGTATAATCTATTAAATGCTATACCTAACAAGGAGTTCAGGTGAGAAAAGCCTTTTCTTTGATTGAATTGATGATTGTCATAGTTATTCTGGGACTTTTAGCTTCCATGGTGATGCCAAACCTGATGGGAAAAGCAGATGATGCTAAACGTAAACTCGTATGTATACAGATGAAGAGCGTGCATGAAGCACTGAAGATGTTCAAACTTGACAACGGTGTTTACCCCACTACAGAAGAGGGCTTGCAGGCACTTATGACGAACCCTGATGAAGAGTTGTACGCTAACTATGCTTCAACTCCTTATTTAGAAGGTAAAAACCTTCCAAAAGATTCATGGGGAAGTCCTTTTATCTACATCAATAAAGAAGATACGGTAGAACTGATCTCATTTGGTGCAGACCGCAAAGAGGCAGGCAAAGGTGAAGGAGCTGACATCCGGTTCAGCGAATGCCAATAAGAGACAATGAGAAAAGGATTTACACTGCTTGAACTGATGATCGTGGTGGTACTGATGGGAATGGTATACGGCCTGGTCATCAGCGTATTTGATCGTTATAAAGACAAAGCGATTGATGTGACACTCTCAAGCCTGGAATCTTATATGAAAAGTTTTTACCATAACAACCATGTCGCTTTGATCTGTATCAAAAGATGCGGTGAATGTATGCTCTTTATCGATGAGACTTTTAAACAAAACGTGACACCTTTTCTAAGAGAAGATGTGGAGGCTTACCACTACGATAAGGATATGGGGCTGCGTGAGTTCCAGTTTCAGCCCTACTTTCGCCCTGACGGACAGGAGGAAGAGACCTGCTTCAGGTACGAGATACACCCCGATGGAAGTCGGACGGAATTGATCGTAAAAGATGCCAAAAAGGTGTATGACTTTCCATCCTATTTTGGCGCTGTCAAAACCTACAGCTCTTTGGAAGATGTGATTGAACACCACAATGAAGAAGCAAAAAAGGTGAGTGAAGAATGATTTTTACTTACAAGGGTATCGACGCCAAGGGGAAAAAGCTCAAAAGTGATATTGAAGCTTCTTCATTAGAAGAAGCGAAAGAGAAGCTTAAAGCCAAAGGTATTATCTACGAAACGATAGAAGAGGATATCCCTTCGATATTCGACCATACACTTTTTAGCCGAAAATACAGGATATCTGCAAAAGAACTCTCCAACCTCAGCCGTGAACTCGCTATCTATATCCGCGCTGGCATCTCTGTTGTCAACGCCTTGAAAGTCATGGAAAAACACTATCAGCACCATAAGAAGATGCATCTTTTCCTTCAGACAATCAGCACCTACCTTGATGAAGGGAAGAACCTCTACACAGCGCTTGTATCACAGAGTGTCGTCGTACTTCCCGAGTTTTACAAGCACTCTATAAAAGTCAGTGAGTCCAGCGGTATCCTTGATCAGGTGCTGCTTGAGCTTTCACGTTTTCTTAGAGAACAGGATCGCATAGCTAAAGAGATCCGCCGGGCCTTTGCCTACCCAGGCTTTATGATCGCGATCTCTCTTCTCATGGTTGGTTTTATGCTGGCCTTTATCGTACCGCAGATCACTGCCATCTTCACGCATATGGGACAGGAGCTTCCGGGTGTCACTCAGTTCGTCATTGGTGCGGGAGAGTTCTTCAACAAGAACTATATTTTACTGCTGGGTTTGCTACTCATATCTATCTCGCTATTTACTATACTCATGCAATACAATAGAAGATTTCGCTTTGTTATGCATTCACTGCTGTTAAAGACACCTCTATTTGGACAGATCATACTCAAGAGTGAACTGGGACGTTTTGCCTATATCGGCTCCCTTCTCATCCGTTCAGGCGTCCCTTTTGTACAGACGATCAAGATGTCTTCAAATATTCTCAATAACAGTGTTCTTCAACATATTTTTCTCGAAGCTGCCAAGCAGGTTGTTGAAGGAAAACGCCTCTCTTCCGCCCTGGTCGAATCGGAAAAGATTATTGACCCGGCGTTTATCCAGGCGATTGCCCTAGGAGAAGAGACCTCTCAGGTAGAACTGGTTCTTGTCAATATCTCTGAACTGAACTTTGAGGAAAACAGGGATAAGATTGCATTGTTGCTAAGCCTGCTGGAACCTCTTTTGATGCTCTTTGTCGGCGGGATAATCGGTTTTATCGTTGCTGCCATGTTGTTACCGGTTTTCTCCATGAGCATAGGATGATCAAACGTGCGTAAAAGAACAGAAAACATCATAAAAAGGTTGCAAAAACGCGCTCCAAAACGTCGAGCCATTGCCTTGTTGATAACCCTGTTCTTTGTTATTTCCGTCACAGCGGCCGTCGGCGTCAGCATGATCCAACTGCGTTTGAGTGCCCAACAGGTACGTGAAGGAAAATGTCTTATTCAAAGCAGTATGATACTCGATGACCTGATAAAACTGCTCAAAACTACTCCTATCCTTGAGAAGATCAACAATGCTGATGACCTTCGCTATTTTCTTGAGAACACATCCCTGATTCCTGTTGCCCTTGAAAACCTGAATGTCAAAGTAAATATCCACAGTCCAATGGGCCGTATCAATATCAATACACTTGCCTCGTCCAAAGCTTTTCAAGAGGCTCTAAGCCTTTATATGTTGCAATATGAGATAGAGGATATTGATTATTTTCAAGACCTTCTCATCGATTCAATGGGCGGTAAACAGCCGCACTATCGGACTGATCTTTTTGACAATCAGCCGTGGCTGTACAGAGAAAAGATTGTCTCAATGGCACACTTTGAACAGATAGTCGATTATTATGTCATTACTAGGCATGATGCAAAGATAAGAAAAATACCATGGGATAGTCTTATTCGCTTCAGTACGCCCAATGATTATTATATCGATGTCAATTATATTACTGCCGAACTCTGGCAGCTTCTTCTTCCCGGACTGAGTGAAGGTCTTGCCAAAGAACTCTCCTCATGGGAGAACTTATACAAGGCGGAAGAAGACCTTGGCCTTTCGCAAGAAGAGCTTGAGTATCTGCATAAGTATCAATTGAGTTACTACCTGCCACGTCTGGCAGTCAACGTCGATGTAAAACGAAATGATCAAAACGTGCATGTCGCCTTTGAGTATGATATCAAAACAAAAAAAGTCGGGAGTGTGGATTATGGACTTTAACAGAACAACAACCCCTCTGTTTATTGACCCACATACGCCTATACAGGCAGAAGCAGAAGCACTGTTTGATATCATTCTTTCCCCTTCTTTTTACTGGGTCAAACGTATCCCTCTTCCGGTCAAAAGCGTACGTGAAGTTACAAGGCTTCTTCCTTCCCTGTTTGAAGACACTGTTCCGGAAGGGAAATACAGCTATTACGCTTACAAAGACCAGGAACTCTATTGCATCTTTGCCTACGATGACAAGAACATCCTTGATATCCTTGCAGACAAAGGGATATATCCGGAACAGATCAACCGGGTCTATTTTGCACAAAGTGAATTCCAGGATATTGAAGAAGCGATCTCTATAGACGATCACTGTGCCCTTGACCTTGAAGAGCGTGTTGTCGTCAAACTTCCGGACACGCTTGTAGAACAACCAAAACCCTTAGAACTAAAAGAGCATCAGTTTTCAGAACATAGCATCGAACTTGCACGCTATGCACATATCGCGACAACGAAAAGCCTGATTAACTTCAGTCTCTTTATGGGAGCACTTATCATGATATTTGCACTGGACTGGATTGTCAGCAGTACCAAAATATCAGAGTTTGACACCGCCCCGTCACATCTGTTTCAAGAGCATAACCTTCCTATGACAAGAGTACAGAATGAAGCGATCCTTTCTTCACTTCAAAAACAGTATCACAAACAGATGGAACTGCGCCGCCTCAGCGCCGAGATCTTGAACCTCAAACTTAACAAGAAGGAATATATTACGCTTTACGACCTCAAAGGTAAAAAACTCACCGTCGAGCTGCAGATACCTTCTGCTAAACGGGTCACTGCGATACTCAAGCAACTGCATAAGAATCACCCGTCAATGAAAGAGAAATACCAGAACTCATTGCTGCGATTGGAGTTCGAATTATGAAGAACATCAACCCTTTATATATCATCTTGCTGCTCATCGTCATCCTCCTTGTCGTGCTATTCAACCTGATGCAGGTCAAAAACACACTGCATGAAGCACAGAATAGCTTTGACAAGACCAAGACTATGGTACACAATATTGTCGATCTTCAAAAAAGCTGGGACAACACTAAACGTACAAAAGAGAGTATTCGACGTATCTTACGATCCTCTTCCCTGCGAAAAGCGCAGGTCACACAAAAAAATAAACGGGGACTGATAGAAATATACGCAGGATCGATAGACTCCAGCTCGGCAAGTTATCTCATCAGTCGTCTGCTCAACGAACCTTTTACTATCAGCAGCATGAAAATTCGCCGCCTAAACAAAGAGCGGGCAAGTATCTATGTGGAGATCAAATTATGAGAACACGAAGTATAATCGGATATGGATTGCTCGCACTTGTAACGGTACTCTATTTTATTCCCAAGACAAACCTCTATTATCAACTTGAGCATAAGCTTCAACCGCATGGCATTATTATTCATGATGAACACGTTGATGATAGATGGTTCTGGCTGGATATAACAGATGCACAACTTTATGTGAAAAAGATAGAGAGTCTTCATGTGAATAAGACAAGGGTAATGCTTCTTGGCTTTTATAACAGAATTGACCTTGCTGACATTCTGCTTGCATCGACTTTGGGACAGTTCGTACCTGAAAAGATCACTAATGCCACACTGCGCTATGCGCTGTATAACCCTTTAAACATCAAAGGGACTGTACTCGGTGACTTTGGTGAGGCAGAAGTCAATATCGATCTTTATGAAGGTCTTTTTACAGCTGAGATCAAGGTCTCCGAACTGATGAAAACAGAGTTCTCGTCAACACTGAGAAACTTAATCCGAGACAAGAAAGGAGTGTATCATTATGAATATCGCTTCTAAAGTCTGGGCGGTAGCAATCCTCACCCGTTTGGTCGCTATTGTGATTATTGGAAAGGTTCTTGGTCTGTTTCTTCTGTGGCTCTTACCGAATGAAGGGGTTGACTTTTATGAACAGAAAAGAATGCTTCCGCCATATGAATCTTATACGGTCAATCTCATCATCGAACCGCAGGTCGTTCTCAAAGGAGACAAATCAGGTATCGCATATCTTGAGTCCAGCATCAACACGATGATCTTAAAAGGTCTTTATCGTACGAAAAGTTCAGGGTACATCATCGTAGCGATGAAAACACGTCCGGATAAAACAGAAGTCCTCGGTATCGGAGAGAGTTTTGCCGGATACAAATTGATCGAGATCAAAGCCTCCGAAGCAGTTTTTGAAAAAGACTCCAGCCAATACACCCTTGAACTGGTCCGGACCGACCTTCCTTCCTTGCGCAAAAAGCATGCACCGTTTATTGAAGGTCAGCCGTATCAGATGTCACGGCTTGAGGTCCAAGAGTATGCAAAGAACTTTGGCGCTATACTTGAAGATATCAGTATCATCGAAGTCAAAGACAGAGGCAAGCTCAAAGGCTTCAAAATCACTCGTATCCGTGCGAACACACCTTTTTCATATTTGGGACTGCGTAAGGGAGATATCATTATCAAGGTCAACAATGAACCACTCAAATCCTATGCTGATGCGCTGAACATCTATCAGAACATCGATAATATCAAAGAGATAGAACTGATCGTTTTACGAAACAATAAAGAGAAGGAGCTCCGCTATGAGATCTATTAAACTATTATCATTTATCCTGCTGATGACCGCCTCTCTGCTTATAGCAAGAGAAGAAGTCAATATCAATTTTTCAAACCTCAAAATAACAGATTTTATCAAACTGATCGGTAAAATCAGCGACAAGAACATCCTTGTCCATCACAAGATCAACGGTACGGTCGACCTTGTGACGACAACGCCGATATATGATGACGAAGTCCTCGGTATCCTTATATCTGTTCTGGAGTCGAAAGGTTATACCCTGATCCAAAACGGGTCGATGTATGAAGTCGTACGCTCGTCTGAAGCAACAAAACACAACCTGAAAGTCGTCAAACCGGGAAGAAAGACAACCGGTCCAATGATGGTTACACAATCTATTACTATTAAAGATGAGAATGTTGATGTTATTGCAGCAAAAGTGCGTTACCTGGTCTCAAAGACAGCCAAGATGATGACCCTTCCGGCATCCAACACCCTGCTGGTGACTGACTACCCTTCCAATATCGAGACCATCAAACGTGTCATTTCAGATTTGGCAAAAGACAACAAGATGGCGATGAAAGTTGTTGCCATCAAACATGCCGACATCAAAAGTCTGCATACACAGATCAAAGATATCAGTCAAAGCTATTTCAACAGTAAGATACAGGGTGAAGAGGTGACTGTTTTGATGGATTCAAACACCAATTCGCTTGTTCTCGTCGGAAAACAGAAAAACATCAACGAACTGATGATCATGATCGAGACACTGGATAAGGAACAGAACCTGAACGAGATCGTGCAGATCTTCAATCTGAAAAACTCCGATGCTAAAAATGTGAAGACGTCCCTGGATGATATTGTGGCAACACAGACCTTCAGCGATCCCACACTCAAACCAAACATATCCCTCAGTGAAGAGATCAACTCCATCATCGTAGTCGGAGATCCCAACATCATCAAAGGGATGAGACTCATTATCGAAGAGCTGGACAAAGAAAAATACCAGGTCTATGTCCAGGCCCGTATCGTAGAGGTCAATGATCAAAGTTCTGAAGACATCGGGTTTCGCTACGGCATGGAAGGAGGAATTGCAACCTCTTCCGGACTCTATACCTTTTCCGGAAACTTCGGAGGTGTCACGGTTCCAATAAGTGATCAATTTGCAGGAAAACTCATCAACACTATCGGCGATGTTGACCAGTACCTTGTGCTTGGTGCAGCACTTGACTTCCTTCAGAGTAAAGGTGCTTCCAAGACAATATCCAATCCTTCTATTTTGTGTGTCAATAATAAAGAGTCCTCCATCTATGTCGGCAAGACTCTTTCTATTGCTACAGGTTCGATCAATGCCAATACCGGTTCGACGACGAATAGTTTCAAACGTGATGACATCGGTCTAAGCCTCAAGATCAAACCACGTGTCTCAAGCAAAGATAAAGTCACTCTTACTGTCGAGACAATACTCGAAAACATCATCGCCGTTGACGAGAACAACCAGCC
>JBFFSC010000037.1:0-12703 GCA_041572615.1 Sulfurimonadaceae bacterium | reverse complement strand
TTTTGAGCCCATGGGTTCTTACCACCACCGCTTACTACACCACGAGTCTTTACTTGTGCAGTATTAGAACGAATAGATGCTTGATATGATTTAACATATAACCAAACATTGTGCGGATTAATACCTTTATATGATTCTGGCAAAGCTATTTTAGAAGCTTCTTCGAATTTTTCGTTAAGTACAATAGCGCTCATTATTTAGCAACCTTTACACGACCTAGTCCACCGTTTGCACCTGGAACAGAACCTTTAACTGCAAGGATTCCGTTTTCAGCGTCAAAAGAAACTACTTCGTTTTTAACAGTAACTTTAACGTTACCATATTGTCCAGCCATCTTACGGCCTTTCATTACACGACCTGGCCACTCACAGTTACCGATAGATCCACCAGTACGGTGAAAACGGTGACCGTGTGAACCTGGTCCACCACCAAAGTTCCAGCGTTTTACAACACCAGCAAAACCACGACCTTTTGTAGTCATAGAAGTTTTAAGAACTTTTGCTTCTGCTAGAGGAGAAAGATCCAAGTCACCTGCTTCAGCATTTGCAACATTCATAGTTGCGAAACGGTTGAAGTTAGCTTCTAAAGAATACTTCTTCTGCTTACCAGCGATAGCTTTATTTGCTTTTTTACCTGAACCGTATGCAACGATAGCAGTACCATCTGTTACTTCACATACCTTAGTGTCAACTACTTTAAGTAGAGTAACAGGTACTGCAGGAACAGTAATAGTACGACTCATGCCGATTTTTTCTACAATAAATTCCATCAATAATTCCTTACTTGTCCATTGAACGTACTTCTACGTCAACTTCAGGTGCAAGATCTAGTTTCATCAGAGAGTCAACTGTATCAGGTGTCGCAGACACAATGTCAATTAGACGTGAGTGTAAACGAATTTCAAATTGCTCACGTGCTTTTTTGTTAACGTGAACAGACTTAAGAACCGTATATTTACGGATCTTCGTAGGGATAGGGATTGGCCCGCGGATTTCAGCGCCAGTACGTTTTACAGCCTCTACAATTGAAGCAACTGATCTGTCAAGAACGCGGTGATCATAAGCTCTAAGCTTTAATCTAATTTTTTCCATAATTTTCCTTTAAAGAACTCGTTAATTCCACAGGTCTGCATTGCAAAAAAGCAGAACTAACCCAAATTGGAACGGAAATTATAGCCACATATATTTGGAAGGTCAAGGGTTTTTGGGGCTTTCCGAAGAATTTGTTCTAAATTTATTTCCTTTTAAAAAGGAAAGAGTAGTTAGGTAAAAGCAAAAATCCGGTAAAAAATCTCCAATATGCGAAAAATTGAGATTGATTTACAAATCAAAAAACAGTTTCTTCCTTTTAGAAAGGAAATGATATACTGCTTAAAATCAATAAAAGAGTATAGATGTTAGATGCCTTATACAACCTATCGAATAAAAAGACAAACTTCCTGCCTAGAAAGTATCAGATTGTTAATCCTTTTACAATCATCAAAGGTGCTGCAAAAACCGGAAAGACATCCATCATCAAGCAATTTCTCTCTGCATTGCCCGGAAACTCTTATCTATATATAGACCTAAATGACCTGCGCATTGACATTGAGCCCGTCAAACAAGAGCTAAGTGAATTTTGCCGCGATAACAAAATACACACCCTGGTCATAGAGAACTACGACCTATCCATTCCTTTGCCCAATGTCTCCCAGATCATTCTCTCTACTGAAAACGATCTTTTTATTGATGGTTTTGATACATTAAATATATATAATCTGGACTTTGAGGAATTTCTTGCCTTTGATTCCAGATATGACACCCTGGAGAATGCCTTTACCCATTTCTTGCAGACGGGCTCTTATCCGGAGCTCTACTTTGTCCATCAGGACAATAGGCAAAAACAGCTGCAAAACATACTCAGGTTATCACTTAACCCTTTAGAGCTTCAGATCATGATACATTCAGCCCGACTTCTAGGACAGAAGGTCTCTGCCTTTCAAATGTTCGAACGTCTTAAACAGTATCAAAAGCTTTCAAAAGATATGTTCTATAAGACCTTTTACGGCCTGATGGAGAAAGGCTATCTCTACTGGGTAGAAAAGTATGAACACTCCCGTGCAACCAAGAAGCTTTATACCCTGGACTTCAACATCAAGAATGCACTGACCCTTCAAAAAGACTTTTCCCGACTCTTTGAGACCTTGGTCTTTTTAGAGATGCTAAAACGGGGATCTGAAATCTATTATGCTGAAGGGATTGACTTCTATATGCCGAAAGAGAACCGTATTGTACTGACCATGCCTTTCTCCAATGAGGATGTTCTTTTTAAGAAGATAGAGAGTATTGAGGCCTTCATCATTGAGAATGGCGTTGTACATGTCGAAGTCGTGACGATGAGTACGGAGACCAAACTTGGTCTGCCCTATGCCGTCATAGAGATGATGCCTTTTGTACAGTGGGCTATTGTCGAAGGAGAGGATAGCCATCCCGACGGTTGATTCTTAGTAAAATTCACAAGCTCGTTTACTAAAGCAATGCTAAGCGCAGTGTGCTAATATTTCATTAAAAAAAGAAGAGTTATGACCCTAAGCGTTTTTACCAATACACAAATCATTTCCCTTAAAGATGGTGCTGCCGATATGTTTATGAACTATATCCTCACACCTGATGAGTCGCGTCAGGTCCAGGCGGTTCAGACCTATGAAGAAGCTATGATGACAAGTGCCATCAACCTTCCTTTGAGAAACGGTATCGATGAAGTCAATAAGAAGATGATCCTTGCCGGTCTTGCTGATCTCAAAGTCGGAGACCGCTTCTTATGTAATGCAGCAGAGATAACGGACCTTGAATCTCCTGAAGCCAAATACTACCTGCGTCTTGTCGGAAACCTCAACAACGGTCAGAACCTCACACCTGAACAGGCACAGGTCAAGACCAGAGTGGAAGAGAAAGAGTTTACTGTCATGTCAAAGATCGAAGAAGAAGAAGAGTAATAGACACTCTCTTCTCTCTTTCCCTTTCCTCTCTGCTTCTATCTGTATAAACCAATAAATCTTCCTTTACATCTGCTAACACTCCGCTAACCTTAATGCGTCATACTTACATCACCTAAAAAGAAGGAGTAACCATGAAAACTGGTATTACAGTCTTAACAATGTTAATCGCATTGAGTTCGAGCGCATTCGCTCTCAATATCTCATCTCATGAAGATGTTGGTGTCAAGATCGTTGAATGGTCTCCACAGTTGCTGGCAGACCTTTGATCTTGATCTTAGATGCGCAAGCCAAAATTTAAATTAAAAAGAAGGAAACAATTATGAAAAAAAGTTTTGCAATCATTACAATGTTAATCGCACTAAGTTCAAGTGCATTCGCTCACCACATGGCAGCTTATGATGGAGCAGGCGCTAATATCCCTGATTTTTCTCCGCACTTGGATATGGTGTTTTAATTAACACTAGCAAATAAAAAAATTTAAATTTTAAACAAAGGAAATTATTATGAAAAAAAGTTTTGCAATCATTACAATGTTAATCGCACTAAGTTCGAGCGCGTTTGCTCACCACATGGCAGCTTATGATGGAGCAGGCGCTAATATCCCTGATTTTTCTCCACACTTGGATATGGTATTTTAATCTATACAATACTTATTAGACAGCATTTAGCTGTCTAACCTCTATAACTACCACACATACTTTATAACGCAAACCTCTCATCTATAATCAATAGAAGACCTTTATTTATCTAATCTAAACAAGATCAGGTAAACTGTTAAAAAGTTTATACAAGGCTTCGACTATGGATCTTAAAGATCTCAACACCAAACAACCTCTACAGATGACTCCTGCAGTAAAAAAAGCACTGGCTATACTCTTTTTTCTTTCATTTCTGATGTTTATCAAGTATGCCCCCTACGGCAATACTGACCTTGTAGGAGATAGCCTGGGCAAGCAGCTCTTCATACTTTACTTCTTTATTGTAAATCAGACACTGGGAATTGTCCATGAAGGAGGTCATGGGGTCTGCTATTTGCTTCACTGTCCAGAATTTATCACTGCTGCTAACGGCACCGTTTTTCAACTTCTCTTTCCCTTCTTGATCGGTTATTACTACAAAAGAAAGGGTCAATTCTTTGGTTATCTTATCGGGCTTTTCTTTCTGGGCATCTCTTTGTATTACTCTGCCTGGTACATGTCGACTGCAGACGAAGGATTGTTTCTTCCTGCAAGTAAGTCTTTTTTGGGAGTAGACGGTCTACACGACTTCAACTTTGTCCTGACACAACTGCATCTTCTTGAGTACCATAAGGTATTAGCAGGTTTTTTCAGGTTTGTAGCCTTTTGTATTATGCTCTATAGTGTGGGGTATATGTATGTCTTGGCTTTTTTTACGCCAAAGAGGAAACGTAGTATATAGTGAGCCGATGGCTCACCTCTTTAGAAACGGTAACGAAGGTTAGCGTAGATATAACGTCCAGGTTCATTCATCAACATAACATCATCACCTGTACCAGAAACTAATAATGTTAAATCCTTATATGTATTGTGCACTGCGTATGTATGATCAAAAACATTGTCCATACCAAGAGTAATATCAAAACCGTTGGTCAGGTCTCTATTCCATTTGAGATTGACAATCGCATATCCTGAAATCTCTTGCTCGCCATTTTCTTCATCAATATCACTCCACTTGTCTGCCGCAATCAATTCAACCTTTGTGTTTGTCATCTCTGTATCATAATTAACAGCTGCATTGACCTTCAATGGTGGAATCTCTGCCAGGTTTGTTCCTGACTGATTAGTTAATGGAGCGTCTTTTTTCCCACGTTGATAAGCCAAACCAGCATCAAAAGAGAGGGCATCAGAAGCTGCATAGAATGTACTGAACTCAATACCATAGATTGTCGCATCTACATTTTCAAACTTGTTTGGTGCGCTAGAGTCATTGTAAGCAATAAAGTCTTTTAACCATGAGTGGAAAACTTTGACTTTAGCATAAGCATTTTCATACTGCTTTTTAGCCCCTAGGTCAATCTCATAGTTTTTCGTTTGATCAAGGTTTTGTGTACCCTGCGTTACACCCAATCTATTAGTAAAGTATAGCTCTCTTGCATCAGGAACACGTGTCGCTTTACCTGCCCCAAGGAAATATTGCGTTGTCTGGTCTGCATTATACGTCACAAACGCATATCCGTTTAATGAGCTGTAATCATTATCTTGTAATGCTCCAGAGTGTTCAATCGACGTGTCATCATAGCGAAGGCCAATATCTAAATCCACTTCTGCGAAACTTTGTTCAAATTTAGTAAATAACGCAATATTATCCGTATCCACATCATCAATACTTTTTACGCCATTTGGAACAAAGTTGATAATATATTCACCGTCCCAGTTTCTACGACTTGCATCTAATCCTACTGTCAGGTCAGCTTCACCAAGTTCCATTAAATTTTTCAATTTAAGACCGTCAACAGACGTTGTTAATGCACTGACCATATCCATCATCATAACTGCTGATCTTCTATACCTGTTCGACATTGGATGATCGACTTCCGAATGATAGGCTTGGAAGTCAAGTTTTTTAGAAAACGAACTCATGTCCGTAATCGAGTATTCCAGGTTATAGATATCAGAATCATCATACAAAGCATCCATCTTGCTCGAAGGGTATAAAACATCATCACTTCTGTTTGCTGTATAACTAAGTCTTAACTCCTGATTATCCGTCGGATTAAAGAATAGTTTACCCATAAATGTTTTCTTATCATAGGCATCCATATCTCTATATGCCGGCTGAAGTGCATCACCTGCTGCACCACCTTGATTGGCAATGTAGTTGTCTATCTGATCAGCAAAAGTATTTCCATCACCATCTTTGTACTGACCACTTGTCTCTTTTGAAGCAGATAATAATACACGGAACATATCTGTTCCGCCGCTCGCTGTAGCCGAAACTTTTTTATAATCAAAACTACCCGCATTAAGGTTCACTTCACCTGAGAATTCTTTCGTCGGTTTTTTTGTCTTGATATCGACAAGGCCGCTAAGTGTCCCGAAGTTCTCAACATCATAAGGGCCTGTAGTAATCTCAACACTTTCAATATTGTTTGTCAGGATGTGTGAGGTTGGAGGGTCCATTCTATTTGGGCAAGCACCATATGTCTTTGTACCATCTGCTGTGATGTTAATGTTGTCTTTTTTCTGACCGCGAAGGATGATATCATTGGCAATACCGCTACGCCTTACAAGAGACACACTCGGTACGGTTCGTGTCAATGAATCTGCAAGATCGGCTGATTTAAGCTCTTCCCCGCTGACATCATTGATTTTGACACTGTTTACCGTTGCTTCTACTGTAGCTTCTTCAAGCTCGATTGTCTCAGCAAGAAGCATCGGACTTAGGATTAGCGATAATGCTAATGTCTTGTTTACTAGTTTATTCATTATTCTTCCTTATTCATAAGTGTGAATTATAAAAAAGCTAGTGTTACAAAAGTGTTAACGACCCTCCTCAAGCTTCCATTTAAGTCGTATCTGTGTACCCTTGTCAAGCTGTGAGTCTACGGATATATCTATATCGTACTCATCAGCTATCATTGCAACAATATGCAAGCCGATTCCAAAACCGCCGACAGTCTCATTCGCCCGCTGATAACGCTGGAATATCTTGGATATCTTCTCCGGAGGTATTCCGACACCTGTGTCTGACACTGTCAGGACCCCTTCTCTGAGTTCAACATGGATATGGCCGTCAACACGGTTGTATTTGATGGCATTTGAGATAATGTTATCGATTAATCGGCCCAGCTTGTTTCTGTCCATAGTAATCATGACATTCTCATCGACCTCACGACTAAAGGTGATCTTCTTCTGCTCGATACCTACCTTAAAGTAATCCACCCGTTCACAGAGAAATCGGGAAAGATTGATCTCTTCATCTTCAGCAGCGATGTTATTGTGTAGTACCAGATAGGTCAGGTCATTATATATATTTGATATTGTACGCGCGGCAATATCGACCCGACGTATCTTCTTGGCAACTTTTTCGTCCAGTCGCTGCAGGTCGATTCCCTCAATATTTGCAACGATGACGGAGACCGGTGTATTGAGTTCATGTGTCGTGTCTTTGATAAAGTTATCCAGAAGTTCAATAGACTGACGCATAGGACGTAAAAAGAGCCGTAAAAGGTTGACCCCGACAAGAGTGATAAATACAAAGATCAATGTGCCGTAGAGCAGCATGTCTTTAAGCATTTCCTTCCACCAGAGTCGATCATCCTTTGTCTCATAGACAAGATATTTAACCCCCACATCGTTCGGACCGACACGGACAATAAAATGTATATAGTCCCCGTCCAGAGAGATATATTTTGAGAAATCAATATGTTCATCCTCAAGATAAGAGGCCAATACTTTTTTGTCACTGTCAAAAACAGCAGTACGGTAGGCTAGGTTAACTGGAAGTTCATCACTCGAATCAAAAAACTGATACAGTAGATTTGGATAATAGGTCTCATTCACCAGCTGCATGGAGAGTCTATGCTCTGAAAGCATCTTGTCTTTCTCATTCTCATAATAGATACTCGCCAGTAGTATCAAAATGATGATCCACATCGAGGTATATAAGACAATAAAACCTCTAAGGGATTTAAATTCAGGCGAATTTGTAACCGTAACGTTTGATACTGACAATCCTATCCTTTCCCAAGACTTTTCGCAGATTTTTTATATAAGTTCGAAGCGCATCATCACTTGGTTCCTCATCAAATCCCCACAGGTGCTGATAGATTACTTCGTGACTGATCTGTTCATTGGAGTGCTGCAAGAAAAGCTTCAACAGCAGCTTCTCTTTGTTATGCAAAGCAACTTTTTCACCCTGTCTCAACAACTCATCCGCTTTTACATCATACGAAAGCTCGCTATCAATCTTCAGGGTCTCGTTGGGGTTGTGATAGAAGTTCCTTTGAAGAATGTTATTCACACGCAGCAGAAGCTCTTTAAGGGCAAAAGGTTTTCTTATATAATCATCACAACCGCTTTCGAAACCTTTGGAGAGATCATCTGTTGAGTTCAATGAAGTGATGAATATCGCCGGCGTCGTCTTACCTTGTTCGCGCGAGGACTTTAAGAGTTCAAAGCCATTTGGCGAGGGAACATTGACATCAAAGAGAAAAAGATCATATGCGTTTTCATAAATTCGTTCTTCAGCGCTTTGTCCATCATAGACTGCTTCGACTTCAAAACCCTCTTCGGTCAAAAACTCTTCAACCGTCTCACTCAGATTGACATCATCCTCAAGCAACAAGATCTTTTTCATCAGAATTATATATCACATTCGCCTATAAAAAGGGCCATAGTAAACTTCGTCTTACTCTTCTTTTCATAGGTGTATTCTCTGCTTGACACCTTGCTCAAAGCCTCTGTACGGCCCATTGTCTTAAGCTTCCAGGTCACAAGAGCCCCCACTGACTTTTTAGCTCTGTTTCTTGGATCACGAATAAAATATATCGTGTTATCGGCACTGCTTTTTACACCGTAACCGAACATCTTGTCTCCACGTTCATCAACGGTGAAGATGATCTTTCCATCCACATACACCTCTTTTTGGGAAAGTTGATCAGGCGCAATGCGTGTACCGCATACTGCCTCAGCCTTCTGTTTGCGTATAGCGATTTTTTTCTTCTCCAGCGCTCTTGCTTTTACCTGCTGCTCTTTAAGTGCTTTGAGTTTTGCTTCAGCTTTCGCTTTTGCCAGCTTCTGTGCAGCCAGCTGTTTCTCTTTGGCCTCTTTGGCTCTTAACATCGCTTCTTGCTGTTCAGCTGCTATACGTTCTGCTTCTTCAGCTGCTGCTTTCTCTTTCCAGTATTTCGGGTTCTTATACGAAAAATACCGCTCTTCTTTTTCCAGAGGCAGTTTATTATCACGAATAAACTGCATCTCATCATCTGTCGGTTCTGTCTTTAACAGAGGAAACAGATAGATAAAGTTTTCTGTGTCCTCATCTTCGATAAACTCCTCGATGCTCACTTCCATACCCGATTTGATCTCGCTGTTCTTTTTTGCTAATCGGCGTAATTCCGCCAAATACTCAAGAGGCAGTGGGCCCTTTGTCACCCCTGTCTCATCCAAAAGATGTCCCAAGAGTTCATTTTTATGCGATGCCTCCATGTATGGCAGACACTTCTCTTCGAGATAAGCAAAAGGTGGTGCCTGTCTTTTGATGACACCCTGACAGATAGAGTCAAACGCATAGACCGGTGTTCCAAACTGCTGGTAAAATAAAGGACGGTGATCGAAACTTTTATTCAAAAATGCTTTCGCTTTTTTTGGCGTATAACCTGCTTCCTTAAACACTGTAATCGTGGCATAACTCACTCCAAGCTCCTGCCACGACTTGACCTCATCGGCATGCATACCCAGGGCTGCCCATTGAGGATACTCCGTATTGCTGATCCCCGCTTTTATCCATGCCTCTTCAGCTTCTGTCGTCAGGACTTCACCTTCATACACATAGGCAGTGGGATCATTTTCGTCTTTTCGGTCAGAACTCATATCCTCTGCTTCCAGGACGATCCTGCCCGCATAGGCGTCATCTGCCTGTGCAAATCTGCGTTTCTGACTCGCCCGCATCTTCTCACGCATCTCGGCCATCGACTCATCCCTTGCCTTTTCAAATGGAGTCGGTTCCGGACCACAGGCCGTGAAAAAAATCAATATGAGCAGAAAAAACAGTCTATACATTCAAATTACCTTTCAATTTATACACCATAGTATAAATCAAAAAAATTACAGAATTATTAATCAACGCGCATTCCAATGTGAATAAGAATGGATTTTATCTTCGCCTAATTGCAATAACATAGGATATAATTCATGAAAAAAGAAGTCTGATGACACGTTGGAAAGATGTAAAAAAAGGTAAACATACCCCTAAAGAACAGAACCCTGCGGAAAAAAAAGTGTTTTATGCCGGTTTCTGGTCGCGTTTTTTAGCCTTAAGCGTGGATGTCTTCATGATCGGTATCCCGATCAGCCTTCTGATCTACTTTGCTTTTGGCTACGAGACCATGCAAAGCCAACCCGGTTTCATGGATGCTATCGAAGGTGTCAAACCGGAACAAGAAGCCAATCCCATGATTCCTCTGCTCACGATGTCCTTGTGGTCTTTCGTCACACTGCTATTCTGGTACAAGACAGGACAGACGCCCGGCAAAAAGATGGCCAATATCATTATCGTCGATGCCAGGACCCGTAAAAGAGCCGGACTGCTTCAGCTTATTGTCCGACTCATATTTTTCATCATGCCTATTTTTGCCTTCTTCAGTCTGTTTGTCATGCTATTTCATCCTAGAAGACAGACACTGCATGACATCTTCAGCCAGACTGTGGTCATCTACAAGACTTGAATGAGTTAATATGGCATTTATAATCGGTTCCTTTTACTTCTTCTATTTTTCAATTGTAGCTATCTATGTCATCTTTATGCCCAAAGTCTTGCAGCTTGTCGGTTATTCACCATGGGAGATCGGCATCATCTTTGCAGCTGCCCCACTGGTACGTTTTCTTATGCCTTTTCTCTTTTTAAAATATATCTCTCTTGATGCGAAAGTGTTCAATAGCGCCCTGGTCTTAAGCTTTGTCTCCTCACTTTTGTTTTATCCCTTTATCTCCTCTTTCTGGCCCCTTTTATTCACGAATATCCTACTGGGCATTGGGATGAGCCTTGTTATCCCTTACGTTGAGAGTGTCGCACTTTCACACATGCCAAAAGAGAGTTACGGAAGGGTAAGGCTTTTTGGCTCCATCGGCTTTATCCTGGTCTCACTCGTACTGGTCAACTATCTCAGCTCGTACATCAATGCCATCATATTCCTCAATATCACAACCTTCTTGACACTGATCTTTGGACTGCTTACTGCCAGACATGAAGCCAGACAGGTCATTACCCCCTCTTCCACCGGAAAACCGTTTAGTCTTCTGGGACATTGGCCTTTATGGCTGAGCTTCTTTTTGATGCAGGTCGGTTTCGGTGCTTTCTATAACTTCTTTACGATCTATACCAGCTCTTATCCGATCGGAATAGAGCGCCTTAATATCTCTGTTATGGACATGACGATCTATCTCTGGAGTTTCGGTGTGATCTGTGAGGTCTTTATGCTTTACTTTCAGGCACCCATACTAAAAAACAACCTTTTGAAGGTATTGCAGTTGTCGGTAGCCCTGACGGTCATCCGCTGGTTTATTCTGGCCTTTTTCCCTGAAAACCTGACCCTGCTTTTTATTTCACAAAGCATCCATGCTTTCAGTTTTGCCCTGTACCACTCATCTGCCATCATGTATCTGCATTCGCTCTATGCTGACAAGAAGCTCTCTCAACAGTTCTTTGCCGGCATTGCCTATGGTATGGGTGGGTTCATTGGAGCAGCGGGATCCGGCTTCATATACGAGATATCCCCGCAGGTACTTTATCTGGTCGCAGCGATGATTACCCTGCTCAGCTTCACATTCCTCTGGTAGAGAACAGACGTACGGGCCTTAGCGCTTGAAAGACTTGACCACACTGCCAGAGAGACCGACAAGCGTGTTTCCGCTCCACAAATAGTTTTCTACACGACCGAGACGGCCCTCTTCATCGACAAACCTGATGATAACCAGCTTTGTCTGTTGATCTTTTGCACCCTGGACACCTTCCGTCGTCTCCGTCGAAATGATCTTCCAGCTGATCTTCTCATCATAGATACCGCGTTCATCAGCATAGTATCCCGTTCCATCCAGTGAGATCGAGAACTGCTCCCTATCTGCTTTCCACTCCCCTGCAAAAGTATCTTTTGGTGCGTGGATATCACTGAGCTTTGACTCCAGCTCAACGGCAAGAATACGCGAACTGTTCTCATCTTCAAGATCTTCACTTGAATTCAACATATTCTGAGCATAGGCACTCAGCGGATCGTCCTGACCAAAACGGTATACGAAAGCAAGCCTCTGCCTGGTATCTGTCTTTTTAACATAGGAACCCGGATCGGAGTCATAATCGTATTCGACAAGATAACTCAGATCAAAGACCTTGGTAAGATGAATGGTCATCTCTGCCATCGAAGCCGTCATATAATCTGAACCCTTATCGATCTTTGGCTGATAATATCCCATATAACTTAACTCAAAAGTATTATTGACAACAAAGTTATACGAGAGATAGGAGCTTGCACGATAATTGTGTTCATCCGGATCAAGTTCGTTATATTTGATACGTTCATCCATGGCAGAGAGTCCGAAAAACAGTTTGCCGTACGTTTGCGAATCAGCTATCTTGTAACGGACTCCCGTGCCAAAGAGTGTACGATCTTTGAGGTTTTTGAACTTGTCCTGCTTGAGTTGTCCATAAAATTCCCATGCCCAGTCCGGATTGAAGATCTGATGAATATGGCGAAGGTGCGCGAAAGCATTGTCATCCGTTGTCACTCCGCTTGCCTCATCATGTTCTACAGAGCCTTGCAGCCAGGTGATTGTTTTGTTAGTGTCATACTGGATCCGTCCACCGTATTCGGCTTCATCCTTGTCCGTGTTTCCGCGTTTTTGTTGAAAGGAGCCATAAAGCGAACCGCTGAAGCCCGGACCTTTGTCACCAAAATCAAGACTGGCAATATCCACAATGGCAAAAGCACTTAGAAAAAAAAGTTGTGTCAGAAGAAAAAATCGAATCATAATCATGCCTAAAACAGTATAC